>CAJORC010000050.1 GCA_905236615.1 uncultured Lachnospiraceae bacterium | reverse complement strand
ACGTCGGAAAGATTATCGCCTTCCTTCAAGTCATTTATATATTTCATCAAAATCTCCTCTAATAACGTCAGTTATTATCTTACAAAAAGGGCTCCTCTAAAAAAACTTATCCCGCGAGTGAATCATCGAGTTTCACATAACTAACATCGAAGGTCATCTCCGTGTATTTGCCTTTTGCGAATCTCTCAACTGTCACCACGGCATCATCTCCGGGCTGGGCCTCCATAATGGCCTTTTCAAAATCGCTGTAATTCGATATCTCTCTTGTACCAATCTTCGTTATCACGTCGCCGCTCTGTATTCCAGCTGCCATGGCAGGCGAATCGATCACAACGCTTGTAACGTAAGCCCCATAAGGCAGACCAAGATCATCATGCGCTGCCTCTGTCACATCATTTCCCTTTATGCCGAGACAGGCTGAACTTTTATCATTCGAAAGGTTCTCGATTATCTGCCTGAAATCAGAAATGGCATAGCCCGATATCAGATTATCGATATCTTTCGCACCTGTTCCGGGAGAAATTATTCCCAAAACATCTCCCGCATAATTAAAGATCGCACCGCTGGCGTCCGAGCTTCCGTAAATATCCGTAGAAATAATGGTCATATTTCTGTCGGTCATGGAAACCCTTCTGCTGTTTCCGGTTATAAGGCCAAATGCCACGGATCCGCTGGCTCCGTAAGGACGTCCGAGCGCCATCACGGGAGTTCCCGGCAGGTTGTTCCCCTTTGAACTTCCAAAGCTTGCCTCTTTGATGTAATCCAGAGTCTCAGCACTAAGATCTGCCATCTTGCTTGCGATTATTTCAAATTTGGTATTCTCGTCAATTCTCTTTATTTCCGCTTCAGCAGTTGAGCCGTCAGCAAAAGTTACCGTTATGCGGTCGGCTTCTTTAGTCGTTTCGGAATTAACAAGAATCAGAAGTTCACGGCCGTTATTTGCAACGATAACTCCGGCTCCCGAACTCTTATCTTCATAAGTCGTCTCAAACCAGTCGGTATCCGAAGCCACGCCCGTCACCGTAACTATCGATCTGGCAACTTCATTCGCCGCATTGGAAAGCGTGGAATAGAGCTGCTTATAATCATCGGTTGTGAGTGAAACCTTCTCCGTGATATTGTTGATTATCGTCGGCTCTGCTTCCGATGAGCTCACACTCGCATCAGTTCCGTCTTCTGTTGCGATATTGTCGGATACTGCATTTGCCGGTTCATTTTTCTCGTCCTTTGAACTGATATTTACGGGAACTGTAGGCGACTGCACCAGATTCTTCTTCATATACGCATTAAATACTATTCCGGCAATAAGTCCGAATACAGCAGCCGAACCCACAAGACGTATCAGATATATCAGTAAGCTTTTACGGTCAAAAGGTCTGTCCTTTATTTTTTCGGTTATAAACTGAAATCCCGAATCCTTATCGTCCATCAATGCCTCCTCTGATGTCACATTGTTTCAAATTTATATCCGATACCCCAGACAGTCGATATCTTCCATGACTCATGATCCTTTATCTTCTCTCTGAGACGTTTGATATGCACATCCACGGTTCTTGTGTCACCGATATATTCATAGCCCCAGATATGATCCAGAAGCTGCTCTCTGGTAAATACCTGATTCGGTGAAGACGCAAGGAAATAAAGAAGCTCAAGCTCCTTGGGCGGCATATCTATGCTCTTTCCGTAATAAAGTACCGAGTAATTTGTCTGATTTACAACAAGATCCGTGTATTCCACTTTCTTGACCTGACTCTTCGGCTCTTCCGCCTTCTGCGGCGCAGACCTTCTCAGTACCGCTTTAGCCCTCGCAACAAGCTCCTTTGAATCAAAGGGTTTTTCCATATAATCATCGGCTCCGAGTTCAAGTCCCAGAACTTTATCGAAAACCTCTCCCTTTGCAGAGAGCATTATTATCGGAACCTGTGATTTCTGCCTGATCTCACGGCAGACCTGATAACCGTCCATTCCGGGAAGCATCAGGTCGAGCAGTATAAGGTTCGGCCTGAATATCTCGTACTCCTTTACCGCACTTTCCCCGTCATTAACGATCTTCGTATCAAAACATTCCTTGGTAAAATAGAGCGCAATGAGCTCTGCAATATTGTTGTCATCATCAACTATAAGAACTTTCTGTTTCTCAACCATACTCTACCTCGTATCAATGCCTGCTTTTTTTGAACGTCGCTATCGTAACGCCGGCATCACCCTCTCCAAATTCACCGGCTCTGTAGCTTTCAACATATTTGCATCTTTTAAGAAATTCCCTTACCACATCACGCAGTACCCCGGAACCTTTTCCGTGAACGATACGGACCTGTTCCAGATGGGATAAATATGCTTCGTCGATATACTGCGCCAGAGTCTGCTCCGCATCATAAGCAGTCATTCCAAGCAGCATACATTCAGTGCTTATCGTCTGCGCATGCGAAAGCGATTTCTGTCCGCCCTTTACTTTCTTCTTCTCCTCTTTCTTCATCGAAGAAGGCTTGTCATAGGTCAGATCCGAAGCATTTGCCTTGTATTTGATTATACCGCACTGCACGAAAAGATTTCCCTTCGCATCGGGAAGCGAGCTGACAGTTCCGTTTAATCCCAGAGAAACGATCATGACCTCATCACCCATCATTATCTTTTTGGGATCGATTCCGGCATTTTCAGTCCGTTTCTCCAGACCTGCCGATTTTGAAGCGGTTTTCGATAAAGCATTTCTAACCCGCTCCCTGTCACGCTCTGCAGCTTTTACCGCATCGCTTGAAGCATATTTCTGCATGTTCTTTATTGTCGTATCTGCAGTTGCCTTTGCTTCAGCAAGGATCGCCCTTGCCTCTTCTTTAGCCTTGGCAAGTATCTTTTCCTTTGAGCTTTCAAGCTTCTGTTTACCGCTGTCAACCTCCTCCTGCAGCTTTCTTATCTCGTTCTCGGTATCAGCGATCTCGCGTTTCTTCTTTTCGAGTTCTACCCTGTTCTTTTCAAGGCTTGCAAGAAGCTTTTCGAACTTCTTGTCTTCCTCGTTTATTCTCTCTTTTGCGTCATTTATGATATTATCGGACAGGCCCAGCTTTTTTGAAATCGCAAAAGCATTACTCTTTCCCGGAACACCTACGAGTATCCTGTAAGTGGGGCTCAGAGTTGCAACATCAAATTCGCAGCAGGCATTCTCCACCCATGAAGTCGTAAGGGCATATTCCTTAAGTTCGCTGTAATGGGTGGTCGCCATTGTCCGTATACTCTTTGAATGAAGACCTGAAAGAATTGCCGTTGCCAGTGCCGCACCCTCTGTCGGATCGGTTCCGGCGCAAAGCTCATCAAAAAGACAGAGACTTGTGATATTTGCATTTTTAAGGATTTCAACTATATTCGTCATGTGCGACGAGAAAGTTGAAAGGCTCTGCTCTATCGACTGCTCATCACCGATATCTGCATAAATCTCGCGGAAGAATGAAAGCTCCGAACGGTCGCCCGCAGGTATATGCAGTCCCGCCATTCCCATAAGTTCAAGGAGTCCGACCGTTTTCAGCGAAACCGTCTTACCTCCGGTATTCGGTCCCGTCACAACAAGCAGGTCGAAGTCATCACCTAAATGAATATCTATCGGAACTACTTTCTTTTTATCTATAAGCGGGTGCCTTGCGCTCCTCAGCTTAATTATCTCATTCGAATTAAAGACCGGTCTTACCGCTTCCATATCAAGGGCAAGTCCGGCACGGGCAAAGATGAAATCAAGCTCCGTCAGGATATTGTCATCGGCCCTGATATATTCCGCGTTCGTACCGCATTCAACAGAAAGTCCCTTAAGGATTTCCTGTATTTCCGCTCTTTCCTGAAGTTCCAGCTCCCGGATATCGTTATTCAGCTTAACTACCGCCTGCGGTTCTATAAATAATGTCGAGCCTGTGGATGACTGGTCATGAACCATTCCCGGAACCTGCGACTTGTATTCCGCCCTGACAGGTACGCAGTAACGGTTTGCCCTCAGGGTGATTATGTTCTCCATAAGGTAATTCTTAAGCGAACCGTTTATCATTCCCTGCAGAGTTGTATGAACCTTATCAGAAGCAAGTATCTTTTTCCGTCTTATCGACTTAAGTTCAGAACTCGCATCGTCCGCTATGGTATCCTCATCGAGTATACAGCGTCTTATCTCGCTTGCAAGATGCGTTATCGGCTGCAGACAGTTAAACATATCATCGAGGCTGTCGTAGATCCTCTCCTCTGCCTTATCGGAAACCCCGTATTTTCTGACATTGTCACAGGTCTCAAGGAGAGATGCTATATCCATGAGCTCTCTAGTGCTTAAAGCGCCTCCTGCCTCGGCAGTATGCAGAGAACCCCTGACATCCCTTATTCCGAAAAATGAAACCGAGCCTTTTGCAAATATCCGTTTCAGCGCATCCTCCGTCTCAGTCTGCGTGCGCTCTATATCAGCCATATTATCGTAAGGAACAAGCTCCCTTGCCTTTGCCTTGCCCCTTATCGTTGAAGCCTTATTTACAAGCTTTTCCCTTACTTTATCAAATTCAACTACTGTTAAAACTTTTTCGTTCATTCTCTATTTTAAATCCTATGCCTAACTCATTAAGATGCCAAATATTCCTCCGTGCAACACGCACTTACATAACTTTCATTATATTACAAAAAACCCTGCAGGGCAAACCTGCAGGGCTTATATTAATTGATTATTCAATAATTTTCAACTGCGGCTCTTTCTGCCGGAAGTCCCTTCATATAGTCCTCAAGGAACTTGTCAAATCCTTCGACATCAGCTGCAACAGGATCCATACTCTCAGACTTGAATCCGGCAAAAACCTTGTTTGCAAGATAATCTTCGAGAGTCTCACCATCCTCCTTATGGAGCATGTAGCTTGCGAGAAGTGCTTCACCCCAAGGGCCGCCCTCTCCGGCTGTCTCCATGACCGAAACAGGTGTTGCCATTGCGGCAGCCATTATCTGCTGGCCTGATCCCTTTGCATTGAACCAGCCGCCGTGACCTGTGAGACGATCTATCTGAATCTTCTCCTCTTTTACAAGGATGTTCATT
>CAJORC010000049.1 GCA_905236615.1 uncultured Lachnospiraceae bacterium | reverse complement strand
GCTTCCCTTACAAGCTTCTTCTGCGGAAGTTTTCCTTTAAGTGTCTGTGATACGGGCACTGTCGGATCTGCCGCACCGGTAACTCTCATTGCCTGATAAACATAGGCACGACCCGAAAGCGGATCTCTTATGGCTCCGCCCAGACATGTTGCCGCGCCTCCGAAAGGCTCTATCTCCGTAGGGTGGTTGTGTGTCTCATTCTTGAACATCACAAGCCAGTTTTCCTTCTTCCTGCGGTTACGTTCATCCCTGTACTCTATAGGTACAACTATAGAGCAGGCATTTATCTCATCCGATACTTCGAGGTCTGTAAGCTTTCCGTTCTTTTTCAGGGCTTTCATTCCCATAAGTGCCACGTCCATAAGGCTTATGAACTTGTCACCGCCGTTTTCGCTAAGACGGTCTCCGTAAAGATTCTTTCTCTCTTTTAAGTAACTCTTCCAAGCCCTTTCGATAGGCTTCTTATAAAATCCTCTGCCAAACTTAACATCTGTAAGTTCCGTAAGGAATGTAGTATGACGGCAGTGGTCAGACCAGTAAGTATCAAGAACTCTGATCTCAGTTACGCTGGGATCACGTTTTTCATCTGTTTTAAAATAATTCTGTATATGCTGAAAATCTTTGAAGGTCATTGCAAGACCGAGTGAATTATAGAGCTTTTCAAGTCCCGGAGTCCTTAAATTAATGAAGCCGTCGAAAATTTTAATATCTTCGGGCTCCTCATATTCAGTAACGAGGGTCTTCGGTTTTTCCATACCTGCCTGACGTGAATCTACCGGATTTATGACATAAGATTTGATCGACTCGATCTCAGAGTCTGTTAATTTACCTGATATGCAATATACTACTGCTGTACGAATAATAGGGTCTTCACTTTCGCGAAGGAATTTAATACACTGAACTGCGCTGTCAGCTCTCTGGTCAAACTGTCCCGGAAGGAACTCTACCGCAAAGACAGTATCATCCTTCTTCCTTTCAAAATCTTCCTCATAAAGGATATCAACAGGCGGTTCCGAAAAAACGCTCTTCTTCGCACGTTCAAAAACATCATCACTGATATTTTCCACATCATAACGAATTAAGCGCCTGACATTAGTTTCAGTCTTTACACCAATGTAATTCTTGATTTCTTCTGCAAGTTCACTGGCTGCATGAGTATACGGTGCCTTCTTCTCAACATAGATACGTCTGACCATTTACTGAATCTCCTTATCTTACTACTTAGCCTCTGGAGCTGCTGCATATCATTTACGGGCAGTTCCTAATGAATAAAAATCAATGAAACCCTTCAATTTTTCAAGTACACCAAGGTAAATGCGCTCGTCTGCGCCTTCGGACCAGCGTTTTGCTATCCTGTTTCCTTCAAGAACGTACTTGCTCAGGAACCCTTTTAATATTTTTACATCCCTTATTGTGGCTTTTGCTATGAAGTTTCTCTCATCCTCATGGGTTTTTATATGATATCTCGTATAAACATAAGGATAATTCCTGTCCATAAGTTTAGACTGCGATGCCCTTTTGACAAAACTTAAAAGCGTGCTGTCATATACAGGAAAGTTCAATGATGACTCTCCGTATTTTCCGTCATATTCTTTCGAATAATCTCCTTTGTCCTTTGACATAAAATACGGAATAAACTTAGAAAGCTCTGTTACGTCATCTGCATACTCTCTCATAAATTCCAGTGCAAGAGTATTTTCTGACTCCATAACAATCCCCCCTTTCGCACAATTCAATACAGTATAACACATAATATCTTGTACGGTCAAAAAAACTTTTTACGGTTATCATAAGCTTATTCTAAAAGACTTTTTGGCACAGACAGCATTCCAGACTGTGCCAAAAAGTACTATTTTTGTGCCTGTTATTTTTTTGTTAAAGCTGCAGGAATTTCAGTTCACTTTCAACTTCTTCCGGAAGCTCCGGCTGTATTGTCTGTATCTTACGGGCGATAAGATTAAGCGAATGAAGTTTCTGTTCCCGCTTTATGCCCCATTTCTCGATCAGGGACTGGTACTGCGGATTTGCAGCAAGAGCCTCCCGGTAACTCTTAGCAAAAGTACAGTATCTGAATACTATGTCACGGGCTACCTTATTCAGTTTTGACTGTCCCTTTGATTCGTTCTTTATAAATGAAATATAATCAGAAACAAATACATTCCTGTTGTTTCCTCTTGATTTCTGCAGTGCAAGTTTTATCTTTTCCTTTACTTCCGGGGAGATATCACGGTTCTTCTTATAGAACTGCAGATAATCACTGTATTCCGAAGTAAGTGACGGATCGGTTATATCGTTCCAGTGAACACCCTGGATCCTCCTGCACATTTCCCATCTGAACTCGCCGCACATCCTTACGGCACTGTCCGCTATATCCTCTGTATGAATTATGGAAATGATCATTCTTGCATTTGTTGTTCTCTTCCTGCCTTCTATCTCCTGCCAGAGTGAAGCCCTGCTTCCTTCATTCGGCAGCAGAATGACATAGGGCTTGACTTCGACATTGTACGGGAACTGGTTTATACCCAGATCCTGATAAGAAGTGACGGTTTCTCTGAAGAAGCATCCGTAATCAACTTCAGTTACTCCGTCAATTGCCGCATTTATCTTCTCGGCACTGAGCATACAGCTGTCGATCGGGCGTACCGCTTCTTCCTTGAAAAATACAGCAGCAAACGAAGATACGCTTCCGTAGGTCATACGGTTTGCAACGCTTATCATATTATTAAGTTCAAAATGAACTCTGGCCTTGGGATCATCGAGAAGCTGCTGTTCCTCTTCCTCGGTAATGTTTCCTTCCCTTCTGTCTTCTTTAAGCTGTGCCGGCCAGTCATTATCAAATTCATTCTTCGACGGTGCGTTTTTTAATTCATAAATGGTTCTTAGCCACTCATAAGCAGTAACTACCCTCTTCTGCCTGTCAGGCACCCATTTTACCGCCATATTGTAAAGAGTCTGGGTATTCTCCTCACCTGCAAGTTCCTCATCCACAAATCCAAACATGAAGAACATTTTGATCACAGGTGAATATTTGCCTGTCTCAATACTCTTAAAGAATGCCGCCTCGTAAATCTGATAGAAAAGCTTAGTGATATTTCTTCTGAGTTTTCTCATGTCATCGGAAGTATCCATACGGTCAGGCGCATTCTTAAACTGATCTATATAACCCTTAAATTCCTCTGCTATTCCGGTATCCACTCCGGCATAGGAGAGGATCATATTCAGGGCATCTTTGATCTCAGGTGCTTCATCCGAGTCAGAATCCGTAGCATTCTGTATCTTTTCCTCGTTGATCTTTGCCTTTATGACATTCCTTGCCTGCCTGAAATCACCTGTAGACTCATCAATAAGTTCCATATAGGTTTCCAGACCTTCGATCTCTTTTGACACTTCTTTTATATATTCTCCGGCTGTTAGTATCATTCCAACAGGAAAATCTATATTCAGTGCATAGAAATTTTTTCTTAATTCCGCATCATGGTTGTACAGTGCAGTAAGCGTGGAATCTCTCCAGCCTTCCGTTGCCTTTGTCTCCGGAAGCGGAGGCATATTTTCCACGGACGCGAAATTCCCCGGATCTTCTCCCACTACAGCACAATCTTCTATATATTTATTATAATCGTCCTTTATCTCTCCGATCTTTTCTTCTGCCTTGCCGCGCAAGAGCTTAAGTGCTTTGGCAAAATACTTTGCATACCTCACGCAGGCAGAAGCCATTACCGGCGCAATATTCGGGTTCCCCTTTATGACTTTCACCAGATCTTTTGTATCTTTATAGTCATACGAATAAACCGTTGACTCTTCCTCAGCCAGATAGTCAAAGCCATACTTATCCGACGGAGTTAACGATATTCCGAATACCGTTCCGTTCCCTGCCGGAATTTTGAAGCCTGCCTCGCTGATAAGCGAGATCTTTCCCTTCAGCAGAACGTCGATCGTATTGATCTCATCCGTCATCGAATGAAGTTTCTCACCTTTTTGAACAATTATTTTACCCATACCTGCATGTACCCCCATAATATTTCCCTTACTTCCTATGATATATTTTTGTCAACCTTATTACAAGTCCGAAGTTTCATACATTTATTGTTTCACTTTACCACGGAAAAGTATTGAAGTGCGGCTGAAAAAAAAGTATAATTGCAAAAGATATATTTAAAATACGGAGGAACGGGAAAATGGAAAATTCTATCTTTATAGGAACCTGGTGGGCGATAATCCCGCCGGTCATCGCTATTCTGCTCGCATTTCTTACCAAAGAAGTTTACAGTTCTCTTTTTGTCGGCATCGTTGTCGGAGCACTGCTTTACGGTCAGTTCAACCCCTGGCTGAGTTTCGAGGCAATATTTAATGTAATGCAGGAAAATATCGATCTGCAGATCGTCATATTCCTTGTAATGCTTGGCATGATCGTCGTCCTGATGGAGAAGTCCGGCGGTTCGGCAGCATACGGAAGATGGGCTTCGAAGCGCATCAAATCAAAGAAATCCGCAATGCTTGCAACCACGCTGCTCGGTGTACTTATTTTCGTTGATGACTATTTCAACTGCCTTACAGTAGGCTCGGTAATG
>CAJORC010000048.1 GCA_905236615.1 uncultured Lachnospiraceae bacterium | reverse complement strand
GAAAAACTCTCTTAAATGCACTTAAGAATTCTCCGCTTTTACAGTATTCAAAGGAAACGATAGAAGCAGCTATTGAAAAAATGGGGAAAAAGCCTACAGTCAGGGGCGAGGAGTTATCTCTTGAAGAGTTTGCGGAATTGACGAACCTTTTTGACAGTGGCACTTTACTGTGTTAAACTTATGTCGAACTATACGATGAGAGGCTATAAGGGGATTGAAAGTTGGATCGTTATGAATATAAAGTGCGTGTGGCACAGATAAAATCACTGATAGCTAACAGGGATTTTTATGAAGCAATGAATATAGTTGATACTATTGACTGGCGAAGAGTCAGAAGTGCTTCAATGCTGGGGATGGTCAGTGAGATATATAAGGTAAACAGACGTTATGATGATGCAAGGGACATCCTCATAATGATGTATAACAGGAATCCTGAGCTTAGGACAACAGTTTATGCGCTGTGTGAGATAAGTATAAAGCTTGGGTCTATTACTGATGCGGTAAAATATCTGAAGGAATATATGAGACTTGCGAAGGGCGATTCAGGAGTATATATCCTTCAGTATAAGCTTTACAGGTCACAGGGTGTCGGGCTCGGAGAGTGTATCGAGCTTCTGAAAAAGCTTAAAGCTGTAGAATATGATGAACGATGGGCGTATGAACTTGCTTATCTCTATCACCTTGACGGACAGGAGAAAAAGTGCGTAGAGGAATGCGATGAGCTTATTGTCTGGTTTGGACGGGGCAGATACGTTACAAAGGCCATGGAGCTTAAGATGGAACATGCCGCGCTCACCGAAGACCAGCAGAGAAAATACGAAAAGAGCGAAGGCAAGCGCGTATCGGATGAAAGTCTGGAAGAAGACAGCGAGAGCAATGACCTTGAGGAGACCGAAGTCAGACTCGGAGATGAGGTCAGGGAAAACAGACCTAGGAGAGAAATAAAAAAGGAACAGAAGAAAACAGTTCCGTTTAAGCCAAGGACCCCGAAGGAAGAGCCCGTAAAAGAAGAAACTGCAGAGGAAGAAACTGAAAAAGAGGAGCCTGCAGAAGAGGAAGCCGTAAGGGAAGAGCCTCTGGCAGAAGCAACTGAAAAAGACGAGTCTGCAGAAGAAGAGACTAAGGAAGAAAAGGCTGAAGAAGTCAGGACTGAAGAAGCCAAGAGCGAGCCTGTGCCCGAAGATGAGGCACGTTTTGAAAATGCAAAGCCTGACCCTATAGCAGAAAAACCGCTCATAGAAAATGACTCTCCAATGCCTATAGAAATAAAGAAGGTTGATGTATCGAATCAGCCCACCAGACGTATTCCTCACCGTGAGATATTAAATCAGATAAATATAGATGATATCGAAGTAAAACCTTTTAATACAGGTGTTAACGGAACTGTAAACCTTCAGGAAGAGATCAGAAAAAATCTGGCGGAGTTTGCTAAGCGTACGGGTCAGCCGATCCGTGAAAAGGAAGAGCGTATTCCTGAACCGGAAGAACTCGTAAAAGAAGAGAAGGTCGATACGGATATTGAAGTTGAGCCGGTTGAAGTTCCGGAGGAAAAGACCGGAGATATTCATGAAACGGAAGAGATTCCGGAGGAAAAGTCAGCTGAAGCAGGAAAATCTGCGGAAAGTTTAGAAGTAAAGGCAGAGTCAGAGGAAACAGAAGAAGCTGTCGATGTCGAAGAGCCTGCTCAGGAAGAGAGAAAAGCCGAGACACGGAAAAGACCTGCCGCAAAAGAGATCAGAAGACGTTATGAGCCTGAAGATGATGCTGATTACAAAGAGGAAAGCATCAGGGAAAATGACAGACCTAAGGAAATAAAGTCGATCACGGCAAGGCTTCCACAGCTTAAGAAGGCAAAGCCTAAATATAAAGCACCTTCACCGAAGGAAGTAAAAGGCTTCAGCGAAGAAGAGAAGGAAATCTTTGCTGATTTCCTTGCAATGCATGAACTTCCGGAACTTATAAAGGATGCTCTCAATAATATTGAAATGACCGGTAACCGTGGAAATGTCATAATTACCGGAAATGAAGAGTCTGCGAGAATAAGGCTTGCGGGAGCTCTGGCAAACGATCTTCGTGAGACAAACCCTGACTTTATGGGTAAGATTGCAAAGATAAAGTCAGAACTTTTGAATAAAAAGGATATAAGAAAAGCGATCAGATCACTTGATACAGGTGCGCTTCTTATAGAGAGAGCCGGTGATCTGAGTGAGGATTCACTTAATGTGATCAAGGAGATGCTTGAAAATCAGGATACAAGCATAGTGCTTTTCTTAGAGGATGCGCGTCTTACAATGAAGAAGACACTGACGTCGCACTCATGGATGGAGGATTATTTTAACGTCAGCATAAATATTCCTACATATACAAATGATGATCTTGTATTCCACGCGAGGGAGTATGCGAGACAGAAGGAATACACGATTGACGATATGGGAGTGCTTGCACTTTATACCCGTATTGATGAGATGCAGACAGCCGATCATTCGGTAAATATAAATGAAGTCGAAAAAATTGTTGACAGTGCCATCAAACACGCAGACAGAAGAACGCCCGGTCATCTGATTGACCTTATCGTGGGCAAGCGTTATGATGACAATGATCTGGTTGTTTTGAGGGAAAAAGACTTTATAGTATAAAATATTAGAACGGGGGCATTACACTAATGGGTAAGCGTAAGAACAGAAACAGGAATTATGCTCCGCAGACAGCAGAGAAAGCTGAAGTTGCAAGAGCAGAAGCAGTTTCATCCGAAAAGAAGCCTTTGGATGAAAAGAAATTATCGGAAGTAGTACCGATACAGGCACCGCCTACGGCTCCGACTGTACCGCAATGGTTAAAGGATGAGCAGGAAAACAAGAAACTGAGTCATGTTTTTATTTCTAATGATGACCAGTACTATTTCGGAACCGGAACGCATTATGACATTTACAGAAAGCTCGGAGCACATCATTCTATTCAGGATGGAGTTGAAGGTGTTTACTTTTCGGTATGGGCACCACATGCGAGAAATGTCAGTCTTGTAGGTGAGTTCAATGAATGGGATACTTCGAGAAACCGCATGGAGCGTCTGGAGCCTTTAGGAATATGGCAGACTTTCGTTCCCGGTCTTCAGTCGGGAGTGCTTTACAAATTCTGCATAGAAAAAAGGAATGGCGGAGTCGTTTATAAGGCAGATCCGTTCGCACAGTATGCAGAGCTTCGCCCGGGAACTGCATCAAGGGTTTATTTCTCAAACTTTAGCTGGTCTGATACTAAATGGATGTCCGAGAGAGAACAGAAGGATGTTAACCGCGAGCCGCTTGCTATCTACGAGTGTCATATGGGTTCATGGATGAGACATCCTCATCCCGAAAATGACGGACTTTACAGCTACCGTGATTTTGCTGACAGGATAGTTGAGTATCTTAACGATATGAAATATACCCACGTTGAGCTTATGGGTATTGCAGAGTATCCTTTTGACGGTTCATGGGGTTATCAGGTAACCGGTTATTATGCTCCGACTTCAAGATACGGAACACCTGACGATTTCAGATATCTCGTAAATAAGCTTCACGAGAACAATATCGGTGTTATCCTTGACTGGGTACCGGCTCATTTCCCGAGAGATGAGTTCGGACTTGCGGATTTTGACGGAGAGCCGCTTTACGAATACACAGATCCCAGAAAGGGAGAGCATCCTGATTGGGGTACAAAGATCTTTGACTATGGCAAATATGAGGTTAAGAATTTCCTTATTGCAAATGCAATTTACTGGATGAGGGAGTTCCACATTGACGGACTTCGTGTTGATGCGGTAGCATCCATGCTTTACCTCGACTATGGTAAACAGGGCGGACAGTGGGTTCCCAACCAGTACGGCGGAAACAAGAACTTAGAGGCTATTGCTTTCTTTGAGCATCTTAACTCTGTAGTTCTCGGAATGTTCCACGGAACACTTATGATCGCGGAAGAATCAACAGCATGGCCGAAGGTTACTTCAAAACCCGAGGACGGCGGTCTTGGATTCTCATTCAAATGGAATATGGGCTGGATGCATGATTTCTGCGATTACATGAGACTTGACCCTTATTTCAGAAAAGATAATCACTATAAGATGACCTTCGCCATGAGCTATAATCAGGCTGAGAACTATATTCTCGTGCTTTCACATGATGAGGTAGTACATCTTAAGTGCTCAATGCTCAATAAGATGCCCGGAGACAAGAAGCAGAAATTTGCTAACCTCAGGGCAGGATATGGATTCATGATGGCTCATGCCGGCAAGAAGCTCCTGTTCATGGGACAGGAATTCGGTCAGGAAAGAGAATGGAGCGAGGCAAGAGAGCTCGACTGGTTCCTTCTCGAGGATCCCGATCATGCCGCATTGAAGAATTATGTGAAAGAGCTTCTTGAGATATACAGAAAATATCCTGCAATGTGGGAACTTGATAACAGGGAAGAAGGCTTCAGATGGATAAATGCCGATGATACGGAAAAGAGCCTTTACTCATTTGTGAGAATGGATCACACAAAGAAGAAGAATCTTGCAGTGGTCGTTAATTTCACACCTGTTCAGAGAAACGATTACAGAATGGGAATCTTCAAGGAGACAACGGCACATCTTGTACTGAACAGTGATGAGACACGTTTCGGAGGAAGCGGAACAGTTCTTCCGGCAACGATCAAGACTGAGAAGACACCTTGGGATAACTGTGATTATTCAATAGGTTTCCCTCTGCCACCGTTTGGAGTTGCAATTTACGAATTTGATTAAATAACAGTAAAAATAAAGAAGGGACGGCAATCATGCCGTCCCTTTATCGTACGAATAATTTTATAAATCCTTAACCCATAGTCCGTGAAGATTGCAGAATTCATATACTGCAACAGCTTTCTCACCGTTAAGCAGGAATTCAGCCTTGGGTTCATCGCCCGGAGTTATGCTCTTTAACTGACAGCCCTTGTCGGTTTCGAGACAGATAAAAGCGATGTAATGTTCAGGAAGAGCAGGATGAAGCGTTGATCCAACCTGAACGATAACTTTGTCACCTTCGATCTTAACATCGGGAACGTGCTTTTCATTAGCACCGTCTGTTGAATTTGCCTTCAATACAGTCATTTCCTCACCGCAGCACTGGGGAGTACAGCCTGACTTCTTTCCGATAAAGGCAACAAAATTTCCACACTTAGCACAACGAGCAAAAATTAGATTTCCCATATGAATTCCTCCATTCAAGAAACAGATCGGTAAAATCGACTACACCCCGATTATAACATGCCGTGCTTAAATGTATTGTACTAAATTTAATATAATATATCAGAGAAAACAGTCGAGAATCATAAAACAGAAAATTTGATGTTAAACGGTATTCGTGTTATTATGAAGAGTGTTATGCTTTCATATAACATTTCATCTGTTATTTAGAGGAGATTTTGAGAAATGGATAAGATATCAGCAATAGTGCCATGCTATAACGAACAGGAAAGTATACCGCTTTTCTATAAAGAATTTCAGCGTTCAACCGCAGAGATGAAAGATGTGGAGTTTGAACTGATCTTTGTAGATGACGGTTCTAAGGATAATTCGCTGGAAGAAATGAAGAAGCTTGCGGAGATAGATGATAGGGTAAAATATGTGTCATTTTCCAGAAATTTCGGAAAGGAAGGCGCTATTTATGCAGGGCTTAAGAATTCAACCGGCGATTATGTCGTTATGATGGATGCGGATCTGCAGGATCCGCCGTCACTTCTTCCCGAAATGTACAGGGTTGTAAAATATGACGGTTATGATTCTGTCGCAACACGCAGAGTAACGAGGAAAGGTGAACCGCCTATACGTTCATTTTTTGCAAGAATGTTCTATAAGATAATGAATCATATTTCACAGGCGGACATGGTGGACGGAGCCAGAGATTACCGTCTTATGAGCAGGAAATTCGTGGATGCACTGCTTGATATGAGCGAATATAACCGTTTCTCAAAGGGACTTTTCGGCTGGGTAGGTTTCAAGACCAAATGGCTTGAATATGAAAATGTTGAAAGAGTTGCAGGTGAGACAAAGTGGTCTTTCTGGAAGCTCTTTAAGTACAGCCTTGAAGGAATAGTGGCTTTTTCAACTTTCCCGCTTACATTGTCATCACTTATCGGATGCTTCTGCTTTCTGGCATCTCTTGTGTCCATGGTATTTATAATAGCACGCAGACTCTGCTTTGGAGATCCTGTTGCAGGATGGGCGTCAACTGTGACTATAGTCGTATTTATTGCCGGAATTCAGCTTTTATGTATGGGAATTTTAGGACTCTATCTTTCAAAGACTTATCTTGAAACGAAGAGGCGCCCGATATTTATAGTAGCCCAGACTAATTGCGAGGGAAAGGACAGTGACAGAAAATGACAGATGAGAGATTTGCCGGAATAGAGCCTTTTAAGGAAAAGATATGGCTCTCTTCACCGACAATGCATGGCGAAGAACTCGAATATATTAAAGAAGCATATGAGACCAACTGGATGTCAACAGTCGGAAAAAATCTGAATGAAGTAGAGCGTATCTGTGCTGAAAAAATCGGACGTAAATATGCAGTGGCATTGTCTTCGGGAACGGCAGCACTTCATCTTGCCATTCGTCTCTGTGCGGAAAAGCTCTACGGACAGCCTAAGGTTGCGCATGGATGTCTTGAGGGAAAAAGAGTTTTCTGTTCCGATATGACTTTTGATGCAACAGTAAATCCGGTTGCATATGAGGGCGGCGAGGCAGTATTTATAGATACTGAATATGACACATGGAATATGGATCCGGAGGCTCTTGAGAAAGCTTTCGAGATATATCCTGATGTTAAACTGCTTGTAATTGCTCATCTCTACGGTACTCCCGGAAAAATGGATGAAATAAGGAAGATATGCGATGCGCACGGTGCTCTGATAGTGGAGGATGCTGCTGAGTCTTTCGGTGCAAGCTATAAAGGAGTTCAGACGGGATGCTTTGGCGATGTTTCCATTATATCGATGAACGGAAACAAGATAATCACCGGTAGCAGCGGCGGAGTGCTCCTGACGGACGATAAGGTCCAGGCGGAAAAGGTAAGAAAGTGGTCAACACAGGCCCGTGAAGATGCCGCATGGTACCAGCACGAAGAGCTGGGCTACAATTACCGCATGAGCAATGTGGTTGCAGGAGTTATCAGGGGACAACTCCCCTATCTTGAGGAGCATATTGCGCAGAAGAAGGCTATCTATGGGCGTTACAGGGAAGGTTTCAAAGATCTTCCCGTGAAGATGAATCCTTTCGATGCGGAAAATTCAGAGCCTAATTTCTGGCTCAGCTGCATCATCATAGATCCCGATGCGATGTGTGAGCAGGTGCGCGGAGAGAAGAAGGCTCTTTACATCAGCGAGCCCGGAAAAAGCTGTCCGACGGAAATACTTGAAATGATAGCAAAATTCAATG
>CAJORC010000047.1 GCA_905236615.1 uncultured Lachnospiraceae bacterium | reverse complement strand
TTTGTGGTCAGGAGCAACTGTCTTTGGTGAATATTTTTTACAATTATGGATTTATATGTAATAGTTTGTGATAAGTAAAAAGAATACGTTGATTTTTGGTTTAGTTTCATGAATTGGGAAAGCAGGTAGTAAGATGCTGGAGAGGAATAAGATAATATTTGTTACTTTTTTATTATATCAATTATCGGAGGCGTGGCATATTTCTCCGTCAAAGGTATATGGAAAATTATCCGAAGCAGATGCAATAGATGGATATATTCTGCCTTGCTATGATACGCTTCATACACTTGGCAGCAAATATCTTGTAGAAGATATTACTGAGATGATGAGTGAAAGGGGTGTAAAGATTTGATAGTTTATCATGGAAGCATCCTTGAAATAAAAAATCCGGATGTAAACCATTCCAAGAAATATCTGGATTTTGGAAAAGGTTTCTATGTAACCACATATCCCAAGCAGGCAGAGCGTTGGGCTGTAAGAAAGTCATTGCGGTCAGGTAAAGGTAGACCAACGGTAAATGTATATGAGCTTCAAGACGATTTCATGGGATATCGGGTGTTAGAGTTTCGGGATCCAGAGGATGATGAGAAATGGATTGACTTCGTGTGTGATTGTCGTGACGGCAAAGAAGATTACAAGAACTATGACATAATCATCGGTGGAGTGGCAGATGACGATGTGTTCAAGTCTGTTGATATGTACCACAGAGGTGCCTGGGATAAACAGCGAACATTACAGGAACTGAAATATTTCAAGAAAAATAATCAGATTGCTATTATTAATCAAAAAGCTTTAGATGATTTGTTGGTATTTAGGTCTTCATATGAAGTGGAGGGTAAGTGATGGAGAAGGTGGATCTTGATATTATATATAAGCAGAACCTTGAACCCAGCATTATTGAATATCTGGCTGACCAGAAAAAAATCTCTCGGCGTAAAGCGATGGATATTTATTATAAAAGCAAACTATCGGAACAGATACAAGCAGGTCTGTATGGTATAGAGAATATGGACTATAAATATCTTGCTGAGGATTTGATTGAAAATGAGCCTGAGCTTTTTATCGAGTGAGCAAAAGTGGTTGAGTTGTTTGTGATACCTTTTTGATACCTATTTATTTTACTGCCATAAATAACAGGTCAAAATTGTATAATACAGATACGAGAATACCTATATAAAATATGAGTTATAAACCCGTATGGGTTTGCTCCAATGGAGCTGGAATGACAATTAAAAGCCATACAAACCGTATAAATAAGCGGTTTGTATGGCTTTTTTTATTGCTGATGGGTACGATTTGGGTACACTTTTTTATTCTGCTGGAATTATTCAGGATTTTTAGGATCTAATCCCATCTGATCCAGAAGCTCATCATGGGTTTTCTTGGTGAGGGGTTATTCTTTTTTGTTACAACAAAAATGCCGTATTTTTGCGGCAACAGGCGTTTCGCAAACGCCTAACAGGGTAGATAGGACGGAGGTGGAAGTGCAGTGATGCATGTAGCTGACCGTTACTAATAGGTCGAAGGCTTGTCCAAAAAGACTGGGAGCAAGTAAAACAAAGCGGATGAATAAGAGCTGTGGCACTAGAAATTTAAAATGCCACAGCTCTTACTTTTAGTTGGGAATGGATTAATGATTAAGTTAGATTAATTTTAACGATGCTAAAGCCCTCGCAATTCCATCAGTGTCATTGTCATATGTAATATTTTTGAAGGCAGACTTTAATTCGCTGGGAGCATTCCCCATGAGAAATGGTGTTGCGACTGTATTAAGCATCTCTACATCATTATAGTTATCTCCAAAGGCTATCGTATTTTCAAGCGGTATATTCAAAATGTTACATAGTTTTTTTACAGCAGTACTTTTATTTATATTACCAGCCATTATTTCAAGCAGGGTAGCAGACGATTTTGCAATTGATAGTTCAGGGAATGCATTCCTTAATTGCTGCTCAATATTAAGGATGTGATCAGGGTTACACATGCACAGTATCTTACCGATCAGTGCATTATCATCAAGCATATCAATGCTGCCATTTATAGCTTCCGCCTGTACGATACTTTCTTCGAGTTGAACTCGTTTATCCATTCTATCTTTTACTATCCACGTGTCCATAGAGTAGATATTCCAGGTGCAATCCAGATGATTACTTTCTATGTAATTTACTATCTTTTTTCCGGTATATTTAGAAAAACCTGTAGAATAGAGAGGTTTACGATCTTTATCCAGAATTAATGCGCCACTGTAGCATATTATTGGACAAACAAATCCAAATCTTTTGAGGATAGGATATATCCCGGAAGGACTACGGGCAGATATTATCACAAATTCGATATGTTTTTTTTTAATTGTTCTATAGCAGCTAAGGTGCTTGGAAGTATTATGTGGTTACTATTTAGGAGTGTCCCGTCAACATCGCTGAAAACTATTTCATAGTTCATATATTACCACCATTGTAAATTTTTTTGAGACAATTATAATTATTTTTGACGTATAAAGCAACATAGATGTAAAATGAGATGTATTGTCTTTTAATACAATGAAAGGGATAGCGATAGTATATGGCGTTTACAAAAAGACCAACAGATGATAGTGATTCAGTACATAGCTACATACACATGATAAATTTGATAGAAATATTTCTGATAATAGGTGGTATTGCGACTCTAATATTGCTTTTTATCATTAAACCTGATTTCTCAGAGAGTCAAAAGGAAAAGTCAAAGTTGATAGGTGTGACCTATATGACTATGAATAATGATTTTTATGAGATAGTAAATGAACAGATCAGTCATCGTATAGAGGCTCAGGGAGACAGAGTCGTTCTCAGAGATCCTGCTATGGATGCGTCAAGACAGCAGACACAGATAGAAGAGATGTTAGAAATGGGAATAGATGCATTGGTGCTGACGCCTGTAAATGCTGCTTCACTCACGGATACACTGAGAAAAGCAAAGAATCTGGGTATAAAAATTGTGGTAGTGGATACAGAGCTTGAGGATCCGCTGATAGCTGATGCAACAATTATTTCTGATAATTATGGAGCAGGTCAAATCATAGGTAACTATCATCTAATGAATCATCCGAATGGTTCGAAGGTCGTAGTGATGACACATGAAGAGGCTATATCCGGAAGGGAGAGGGTGAAGGGATTTATCGACACGATAAAGAAGGATGAAAAAACCGAGATTGTGGGAGAGCTGCCATGTGAAGGACAGTATGATCTTGCAATGCTGAATCTGGGAAAATTTATTGAGAGCGGGAAAGAATTTGATGGAGTATTTTGTTTAAATGACTTTTCAGCAAGTGGAGCAGCTTCAGCACTTGAAGAAAATGATATGCTTGGAATAGTAGAACTTTATGGTGTGGATGCCTCTCCGAGTGCTAAGCGACTTATAAGTGAGGGGAAAATGACGGCATCGGCAGCACAGTTTCCTACACGTTTGGGGACAAAGGCAGCAGATGCATTATATGATCTTTTGGAAAAAAACCCTACAGAAAGACATGTAATAGTTCCTATTCAGTTGGTTACATCAAGAAATATTTCGATTTTTACTAAAGACAGGTGGCAATGAAATGACATTTGAAAGAAGTATAGAGGCATCTGCGGAAGACAGGATAGATAAGGTCTCGGATAAACTGTTTGAGCTTATGCTTTTATTCAATGGGATAATAATTATATTCAATACGTTAATAACTTCGCATGCTATATATGGTTTTGTGAAAGAAGGGGATGCTTTTAGTCTTATTACCAGATGTCAATTGAATATAGTCTATTGGAAGATTCCGTCTATAGCCATAATGCTTTATATAGGACTTCTATTGATATTATCAATTGAATGTCACAACCATATAGAGCTTATATCAAAGATTTGGATTGAAGGAATGATCGTTTGTGGGATAGTGATAATTACAGGCATAACCTATAATATTATTGTTTTGCTGATTTTTGCAGATGTAATGAGAAACCGTATTGATTGGAAAAAGAAACTAATATACATAGTTGGTCTGACAATATTTGATCTTTTGTTGAGTAGTTCACTGCCGGCAACTTATCTTAATATTACACCTGTCAGTGTGATATGGACCTATTATCGTAAGGATATTTCTTCGGCTTTATCCGGAGCTATGAATATGATGTTTTTGATTAACGTTTTTATTTTTATTTTGTATATGGTCTTTTTGACGCTGGAGCAGATGAGTGAAAAAGAGAGGATAGCAATGCTTTACAAGGAACTGTCCAAGGCAAATGCTCAGCTAGAAGATGCAAACAAGAGACTTGAAGAATATACTGAAGAGTCTGTAAGGGCAGCTGAGACGAGAGAGAGAAATCGCTTTGCACAGGAGATACATGATACGTTGGGACATGCATTAACTGGAATCGTAACGGGAGTCGAAGCATGTATAATGCTAATGGATATAGCGCCTGAGGCTACTAAGGAGCAGCTTAAGGCCATAGAGGAGGTTGCAAGACAGGGCATAACAGATGTCCGACAATCTGTTAAAGCACTGCGACCGGATGCATTGGAGAGACTTGCATTGGAAGATGCTATACTTAAAATTGTTGATGAAACGCAAAGATCAACAGGGGTAAAAATAGATTTTGAATGCAGTACTTCTTTGATGAATTTTAGTCAGGATGAAGAAGAAGCAATATACAGGATAGTACAGGAAAGTGTAACTAATGCGATACGCCATGGAAAAGCTACTGAGATTAAGATAAAGATAACAAGAGAAAATGAACTTTTAAAAATTAATATAAAAGATAATGGAATCGGATGTGGTAAAATTCACAAAGGATTTGGTCTTCATCATATGGAGGAGAGACTTAATCTTTTGAATGGACGGCTTGAATATGAAGGGTCAGACGGATTTACTATCAATGCATCAATACCTATAAGATGGGGAAACAGTGATGAAGATGGCAATATAGCAGAGGTGAAGGATAATGATTAATATATTAGTTGCAGATGATCAGGAGCTTTTGAGACAGAGCTTGATAATAATTCTAAAAAATACTCCGGATTTTCATGTTACAGATGCAGTAGCCGATGGAAGGGAAGTAATAAGGTCGGTGAGGAAGGAAAAACCGGATATAATTTTAATGGATATAAGGATGCCGGTGATGGACGGAGTTGTGTGCACCCAAATTATTAAAGAGCAGTATCCGGACATAAAAATAATAATTTTGACGACATTTGATGACGATAAATATGTGTATGATGCTTTAAAATACGGTGCCAGCGGATATCTTTTAAAGGGAATTTCTGTGAATGAGCTTGCTGACTCTATTAGAAAGGTATATAACGGTACGGCAATCATAAACGAAGAGGTTACTTCAAAGGTTGTAAATTTGTTTTCACAGATGGCAAAATCTAATATTGCTATAGAGGTTGACGAAAATGCAGCAAAGGACCTGAGAGATTCTGAGTTGAGAATAGCAGTTCTTGTGGGCAGAGGCTTTTCTAATAAGGAAATAGCGGCAAAATTGGACCTTTCAGAAGGAACGGTCAGAAACACTTTGAGTACGATATTGAGTAAACTGGAACTACGAGACAGGACTCAGCTTGCTATATGGGCGGTTCAGACAGGCACAGTAAATAAAAACATCGAGATTAACTAAACCATCGGATATGAATATGAAATTTTTTGGCGAAAAAAGGATCAGGCGAAGATATAGGCTCATACTTTGCTTTGTCCTGATGATATTTGTATTGCTACTTATAAACAATTTCCATAAAAAGGTGTATGAACGCAAGAAAGTGCTTCGTGTAGGTGTATTTACAGGCAGTTACTGGAATCGATACAATGGAAATTCATATAAGATATTGAATGATGCGATAGCTGAATATGAAAAAAAACATCCTGATGTAAGTGTTGAATATGTGAATGGAATCACGAGAGATAATTATGAAGAATGGCTTGCTGAGAAAATGGTATTGGGAGATATGCCGGATGTGTTTTTTGTACCCTCCGGTGATTTTAATATTTTCTTAAATATAGGCGCAATGAAAAATCTAAATGGATTTATAAGGAAGGATAAAGATTTTTCAGAGAGTAAATTTTATGAAAAAACGTTACTGTGTGGGAAAAATAAAAACAGTCAGTATGCTATTCCTTACGAATGTTCTCCGACAATGATGATGGTAAATGAGACATTACTGAATCAGAATGGGATAATGCTTGCGGGGAAAGACTGGACCTGGAGTGATTTTTATAATATATGTGAGAAAGTATGTGTACGCACCAGTACCAGCATTGATCAGTATGGAACGATAAATTATGGATGGAAGGATGCCTTTACATCAAATAAAGTCAAATTGTTTAACAAAAATGCTACAAAATGCGATTTTACAGGAAACAATATCTATGAATCAATTATATTTTTGGAAAGGTTGTCTAAGCTTCCGCAGGGAAGGGTGACATCTGCAACTGATTTTTATAAAGGAATAGTAGCGTTTGAGCCAATGCTGTTCTCTACATATCGGTCGTATAAGGCGAGAGATTTTGGAACAAATAACTACACAGATTTTGAATGGAAATACACCACTATGCCTGCCGGAACTAGTGGTGACAATATTTCCAGATTGGATACACTGTGTGTTGCCATGTCTGATGATACACTTAATCCAGATGCGGCATGGGATTTTATAAAAGTCCTTACATGTTCTGATAAAATCCAAAAAGAAATATTTGATTACTCAGAAGGACTGTCTCCATTAAGAGAAGTGACGGAAGATGATGATCTTTCCAAGTATATGAGAGAAGAATATGGGATAGTTCTCGATAAAGTCATAATTTCGGAAGTTATGGATAATGCCGAAGTGCAGAACAGATTTCAAAACCAGGAGGATATCGAGGCGGAGGTTGGGAATGCTGTTAATTCTATACTTGAAGCAAATTCAAATATACAGATGGAGCAGATAATATGGAATCGAAGGATAAATGATTATTTAAAAAAGCTCAAATGAGGTTATATAAGAGGACAAGTTTGCAGAGAATTCCTGCAAGCTTGTCCTTTTTTCATAGCAAAGTTCTCTGAATTTCCTTTGAAGAAAGTGACTCTTTTATCAACGTTACAAATGTAATGTATTAATAATTACACATTTCACAAAGAATTAGTGACGCTTGTGAGATGTATTATAGAGCGATTTTTTATATATTTTAGTAAGTACAGAGGTAAATTACTAAACAATAAAATATAAAACAGTGTTTTATATTAGGAGGATTTTGAAATGAAATATGTATTACTGGTCAGTCATGGAGAATTTGCACCGGGGCTTAGAAGTGCAGTGTGCATGCTCGCGGGAGAAGATAGAGAAGATGTACTTGCAACAAGCCTGAAAGATGGAATGGGCGCTAATGAGTTTGCAGAAAATGTTAAAGAGCTTCTCAAGGTAGTAAAAGAAGATGATGAGATCATACTTTTTGCTGATTTGATAGGAGGATCACCTCTTTCAACTGCAGCTAATGTAATTGCAGAGCTTGGACTTTTATCAAGAACAAAAATGGTTGGTGGAATGAATCTTCCGCTAGTTATAACTACAGTACTTAGCAAAGATGATGATGATACCTCATCTGTGCTTACTGAGGCTCTTGAGGCAGCGATAGGTCAGCTTCATGAATTTAAGGTGGAAGCTGATGATGAAGATGAAGATTTGTAATAAGCAAAATAATTAAATTTATTATTAAGGAGAAATAAAAATGTCAGTATCTTTTTTGCGTGTCGATGACAGAATGATTCATGGACAGACAGTAACACGTTGGTCACTTGAGTATCCTTGCGATGGATTGATTGCTGTAAATGATGCAGCAGCAGCCAATCCTGTCTTGAAGGCAGCTTACAAGAGTGCTTCTGATAAGAAGACTTTTGTATGGGGTGTTGATGAATTCATAGCTAAGAGCAAGAAGGTAGTTGAATCAGATACACGCTATTTTGTAATTACAAAGAATCCTGTAGATATGAAGAAGATACTTGTAGATGCAGGCTTTATACCAAGCGATATCAAGACTGTTATCATCGGACCTTGTAATGACAGACCTGGAACAACAAAGCTTGGAAATAACCAGTCAATTACACAGGAAGAGGCTCAGGCTCTTGAAGATATTACAAAAGCAGGTTACGAAGTTGAGTTTGCACTCCTTAAGGAGACAGCTATCGGTAACTGGAGTAAGTTTAGAGGTCAGTTTGGTTTTTGATCTATGACCGGGATTTTTTTAAGACAGATAGTTATTGAATGAAAATTCATTACTATAAACTCAGACCAGTCCGAAGTATATTCGGAATAAGTACGATGAGCTTCGGATGGTTTCCTCAAAAAACTATA
>CAJORC010000046.1 GCA_905236615.1 uncultured Lachnospiraceae bacterium | reverse complement strand
CCTGAACAGAATCAAGTCCTGCGTGTGCCGCAAGTATCTTCTGTGTCATAGTCATTCCCATACAATTTTCCTCCCATTCGGAATCAATAAGAAAGCCACATGCAATAATATATTTTATCACATGTGGCAGTTTTCTACAAAGCTTTGTTTGTATTAGTTGTTTATAAGCTTATCCTCGTCTGACCAACTGTAAAGCTTTCTGATCTCTTCGCCGTATTTTTCTGAAGGATGTGATGCAGCCTTGTCACGAAGAGCCTGGAAGTGAACCTGTCCGCCTGCTGAAGACATATCAAGGAGGAAGTCTTTTGCAAAGGTTCCGTCCTGAATATCAGCAAGAACTTTCTTCATAGCTTCTTTGGTCTCATCTGTGATAATCTTAGGACCAGTTGTATAATCACCATACTCAGCTGTATTTGAGATTGAATATCTCATTCCCTTGAAGCCTGACTGATAGATAAGATCTACGATAAGCTTCATCTCGTGGACACACTCAAAATATGCATTTCTCGGATCATATCCTGCCTCGCAGAGTACTTCGAAACCAGTCTGCATGAGCTTGCAAACGCCGCCGCAAAGAACTGCCTGCTCACCGAAGAGGTCTGTCTCTGTCTCTGTCTTGAATGTTGTCGAAAGAACGCCTGCTCTTGCTCCACCGATACCAAGTGCATAAGCAAGACCTATATCGCGTGCCTTGCCTGAATAATCCTGCTCTACAGCGATAAGACAAGGAACACCCTTACCTGCCTGATACTCGGAACGAACCGTATGTCCCGGTCCCTTAGGAGCGATCATTACAACATCGACATCCTTCGGAGGAACAATGAGCTTATAACGAATGTTAAAGCCATGGGCAAACATAAGGACATTGCCTGCCTCAAGGTTAGGCTCGATAGACTCCTTATACATTGCAGCCTGTTTCTCATCATTGATAAGAATCATAATGATGTCGGCTCTCTTTGCAGCTTCAGCTGCTGTGTAAACTGTTAATCCCTGCTCTTCTGCCTTTTTCCAAGATCTTGAGCCTTCATACAGACCTATAATGACGTTGCATCCCGAGTCCTTTAAGTTGAGCGCATGTGCATGTCCCTGGCTGCCGTAACCGATAATGGCAATGGTCTTCCCATCGAGTAACGAAAGGTTACAGTCAGACTCATAATAAATCGGGTTCTTGTCATTTAATTCCATAGCTTTATCTCCTTATAAAAATAATTATTTATAACAACTGTCTTTCTTCATTGAAAAACAGGGTTATACTTATAAAAATCAGTCAAACCAGACAACGCCTTCGGTTCCCCTCTGCAGTCCGGCAATACCCGTACGGGCGATCTCTAAGATCCTGTAATCATTCAAGAGGCTTATAAATGCTTCTATCTTGCTCTGGTTTCCGGTCATCTCGACCATAAGCGAGTCTGCGGAAACATCTATTATCTTTGCTCTGAAAATATCCGCGATCGATATGATTCCCTGTCTCTGGTTAGCATCTGCTTCTATTTTTATCATGCAGAGCTCCCTGTATACCGAATTCTCCGGTTCCAGTTCCCTTATGTCACGGACATCAACAAGCTTCCTGAGCTGCTTTTCTATCTGCTCTAAGATCTCATCATCACCATCAGTAACAATTGTTATTCTTGTAAATCTGGGATCTGCAGTAACACCTGCGGTGATGGAATGTATGTTGTATCCTCTTCTTGAAAAGAGCCCCGCGATACGGCTCAGAACACCGGATGTATTATCAACCAAAAGCTGAAATACTTTTTTCTGCTGCATATAAAAAAATCAACCTTTCACGCTTTAGTGTTTTAACTTGCAACAGCAAGTTTACTTGTTAATATAATCTTATAAAGAGATTTTGTCAACCTAATAACAGGCAAATAGAGAAAATGGTTAAATTAGGTTTATATCTCACAGAGGATAAAATAAATCAATTTTATTGGCGATTATATATCACATCCTCTGTATTTAATTCCTCTTCACTGCATCTGGGCACTCCGCCTCCGATTATACCGTATCGTGCCCGGGCTTCCATAAGAACATCCACCTGTCCCTTTGAAAGAGGTCTCTGTTTTCCGATGATGTAGTCAGTGTACATGGTAAGGTTTGCATAATACTCCACGGACTCAAGTCTGTAAAAAGCCTCATAAACATCCTTTCCCCATGAAAGAGCTCCGTGATTCGCAAGAAGGACCGCATGATAGTCATTTACAAAAGGGGCTATGGAATCAGGAACTTCCTGCGTTCCCGGTACCGCATATTTTGCAACCGGTACGATTCCCAGATTCAATACACCTTCGGTAAGTATGGGCTTATCAAGGCTTATCCCGGCTACCGCAAAAGCTGTTGATATCGGAGGATGCGCATGTGTTACAGCCTTCACCGATGGATTCTCTTTATATACTCTCAAATGCATTCTTATTTCCGACGAAGGCTTGTTTTTCCCCTCAAGAACATTTCCGTCAAGATCAAGCTTTACGAGCATATCCTCGGTCATGTAGCCTTTTGACACTCCCGTAGGTGTTGCCCATATCTCATTTTCCGATACTTTCCATGTAATGTTTCCGTCATTGGCAGCAACAAAGCCTCTGAGATACATCCTCTTTCCGATATCGACTATTGCTTTTTTTGCTTCTTCATCTGTAGGAAATCTCTCTAAATTTTCAGGTTCCATCTCTTTCCCCCATCGATCTGATTATTCACACTTCTGTAATGCAAGAGTTCCTGTGCGGGCTATCTCTACTATTGAGATTCCGCTCAGAAGCTTTATCATCTGGCTTGTACGTTCCGGTGTATCACATATCTGTATTATCATGAGATTCTTTGACATGTCTACTATATCTGCCTTCATAGCCTGACAGGTTTCCATGATCTCACGCCGGTTTGTCTTGTTATATTTAACTTTGATAAGCATGAGTTCCCTGCTTACCGACATCTGCTCTTCAAATGTCTTTATCCTGATAACGTCAAGTTTTTTGTTGAGCTGTTTTTCTATCTGCTCTAAAGTACGTTCGTCACCGCTTGAGACTATTGTCATGCAGGATACTGCCCTGTCTTCGGTTTCACCAACGGTAAGTGAATCGATATTAAAGCTTCGCCTTGAGAAAAGACCCGCAACTTTGGAAAGGACACCGGAGCGGTTCTCTACAAGAACGGAGTATATTTTTTTCATGTTCATTTCTGCACACTCCTTATTTATGCTATCGTTCCCGCTACAGTTTCCATCGGATCGGTCATTACTTCCATAAGACATGCTTCATCATCCTTCAGAAAAGCATCTATGTCTTTTTCCATATCTGCCATACTTTCACATTTTATATAATTTATATGATAAGCCTTCGAAAGCATTTCCAGATCAGGCTCACCGCCGAGTTCAACCATGCTGTAATTATCCTTGTATGTAAAATGCTGATGCTCTCTTACCAGTCCGAGATAATTATTCCTCATAACAACGATCTTTACAGGAGCTTTATACTGATTCATTGTTGCAAGTTCCATCAATGACATCTGGAAGGCACCGTCACCGCATACCGCAACCACCTGTTTTTCAGGTTCTGCAAGCTTTGCGCCAATGGCTGCCGGTATTGAATAACCCATTGTTCCCATTCCGCCCGAAGTAAAGAAACTGCCCTTCCTCATGACATAATTTCTGCATGAGAAAAGCTGGTTCTGTCCTACATCTGCAAGGTATATCGCATCTTCTTCCATTTTCAGTGAAAGACTTCTCACAAAAGCAGGCGAATTAACAAAGCCGTTATCCTCCGGCTCTTCATGACGTATCATTGTCCTGTAATTATTAAGCGACGCGATCCATGCTTCATGTGTGCAGTAAAATGACTGCTTCATAAAATCTTCGAATATATGCTTTGCATCACCTACTATGGGTATCGTCGGACCGACGTTCTTTCCTATTTCTGCAGGGTCAACATCCATGTGGATAAGGATCTTTCCTTCGAAAGTCAGATCAGGCGCACTGACTGCCCTGTCTGCAACTCTTGCGCCGACCATCAGAAGTACGTCGCACTCATTCATTGCCCTGTTGGCAACCTGAAAACCGTTATTTCCAACCATTCCATAGTACATAGGATGTTCAGTCGGAAGTATTCCAAGTCCCATCATTGTTGAAACCACAGGGAGTCTGTGTTTTTCGATAAATTTTTTAAATACTTCTTCCGAATCCGACAGACGTACACCACCGCCCACACATACCAAAGGTCTCTTGGCATTTTCAAGCACTTTTGTAACCTTCTTTATCTGCAGGGCGTTGCCCTTTACAGTAGGCTTATAGGTACGGAGTTTCGGCGGTTCATCACTGTATTTGAAATCCGCGATATGGGCAAGCTGTATATCTGCAGGCAGATCAATCAATACAGGCCCTCTTCTTCCGGTATTCGCAATGTAGAATGCCTCATGGATAATACGCGGAATATCCTTTACGTTCTTTACAAGATAACTGTATTTTACGAAAGACTCCGCTGCTCCGGTAACATCCGCTTCCTGAAACACATCAGAGCCTATAAGCTCAGAGTCGACCTGACCTGTAAAACAGACTAAGGGAATTGAATCTGCATAAGCTGTTGCTATTCCGGTAAGCAGATTTGTTGCTCCGGGTCCGCTTGTTACGGCGCAGACGCCCACTTTTTTCCTTGTTCTTGCATATCCGCTTGCCGCATGTGCTGCATTCTGCTCTGTACGGACAAGCACTGTTTTTATGTCTGTTTCAAGTATACTGTTCCAGAAAGGATCTATGGCAACTCCGGAATAACCGAATACTGTATCTACTCCTTCTTTTACCAGACACTTTATTATTGCATCTGCTCCTATCATTTTCTCTCTCCTTTGGCTTTATAACGTCACGATGCTTTCTTTTCCACAAGCTTCTGTGCGACGCGGACTGCGTCTGCGGCATCAGATGAATACACGGCATTTATCTCTTCGGCGTAATCATTTGTTATGACTGCGCCCCCTATCATTACAGGGCAGTCAAGTCCTTCCGAGCGGGCATATTCTATAACGTTTTTCATCTCACGCATCGTTGTGGTCATAAGCGCTGAAAGTGCTATAATGTCTGCTTTGTATTTTTTAGCGGCCTCGATTATCTCTTCTTTCGGCACATCTTTTCCGAGATCATGAACTTCAAAGCCATAGTTTTTCATCATAAGTACCACAAGGTTTTTACCGATATCATGTATATCACCCTTTACCGTAGCGATGACCACTACCGGCATTTCCTGACTTTCATCCCTGCTCTCTGCAAGGTATGGTTCAAGAATTTCTACCGCATTTTTCATTGTTTCACCGCTTGCTATAAGCTGCGGCAGGAAGTATTTCTTTTTATCAAAAAGTACTCCCACCTCATTTATCGCCGGAAGAAGTGAAATATTGAGTATATCGTCTGCCTTGCGTCCTGCTTTTAATTCTTTATTGACTATACCGGCTACTGTTTCTCTTTTTCCCTTAATAACGGCCTGAAAAACAGCATCGACACTGCCCGAATTATCTTTTTCGGAAGATACCGCAGTGTTCTTCTTTATCTTCTGTATCTTCCTCCCCTTAAAAAAATCCTTACCGGCTGCCTTTGCCAAAGATCCCGCTGCATCAAGGAGTGAGGCTATATCTTCCTCCTTAACGGTTATCTCTCCTGCATGCTCTTCCTTAAAATCATTCATGTGATCAATGTAAGGAAGGTCGGCATCTTTTTTATCAAGAAGAAGGTCGGCTGCAAGAGCGGCATTTACAAGAAGCTCCTGATTCGGGTTTGCGATCGCCATGGTAAGACCGGCATTTATCGCAAGTGTAAGAAACGCCGTATTAACATACAATCTTTCCGGCAGTCCGAATGAGATATTCGAAAGACCACAGGTAGTCGCAAGTCCAAGCTCGTCGTGACAATAACGTATTGTCTCCAGTGTATCGACTGCTGCATGCGAATCCGCACCGACAGTTCCCACCAGACCGTCAACCACGATGTCTTTTTTACTGAGTCCCTTAGACAGGGCCCTGTCCATTATTTCATGAATGATCTTCTTTTTTTCATCAAGGTTCTTTGGAATTCCTGCATCCGACAAAGGCAGAAGCACAAACATTGCGCCGTATTTTTTTGCCAGATCAAGAAGTTTATCGCATTTCGCACTCTCAAGAGATATGGAATTCATAAGTGCACGTCCGGGATAAATCCTCAGAGCTTCTTCCATGATATCCACATGGCTTGTATCGATTGAAAGCGGCAGTTTGACCGTTTCTCCTACCACTTCGACAGCCTTTTTCATAAGCTCCTTTTCGTTAACACCGCTCATTCCCACATTTACATCAAGTACCTTCGCACCTTTTGCTTCCTGTGCTTCTGCAAATTCACGGACTATATCGAATTTCCCATCCCGGAGCTCTGCCTGAAGTGCTTTTTTACCGGTTGGATTGATCCTTTCTCCCACAATGAAAAATCTGTCGTTCAGATTAAATTCATGGCATTTTCTCTCTGAACTCAGAAGATAACAGTCTTTCTTTTCAATAACCGCTTTAGTCATTGAAGCTGTCTTTTCATGCAGGGCTTTTATATGTTCCGGAGTCGTACCGCAGCAGCCTCCGATTATACCGGCTCCTGCAGCGACTATTTTTTTCATATCCTCGGAAAATGTCTCTGCATCCACGTTATAGACCGTATTTCCTTCGCTGTCAAGCTCCGGAAGTCCCGCATTGGGCTTACATATCACCGGGATATCAGCATATTCGGCCATCTTTTTTATCATTGGTATCATGTCAACGGGACCGGTCGAGCAATTCGCACCAAATGCCGCAACTCCCAATGACTGAAGTGTTATAAGAGCAGTCAGCGGATCTGTTCCATAAAGACTTTTCCCATCCGACTCAAAGGTCATTGTCGCAATAACAGCAATATCTGCCGTTTCTTTCGCAGCTATTACCGCCGCCCTCGTCTCCTGCAGGCTCATCATCGTTTCCACAACGATTATATCGGCACCGCCGGATACAAGCGCCTTTATCTGTTCTTTATAAATATCGATAAGCTCTTCGAACTGCATGGGGCCGTTTGGAGCCAGCTGGACGCCGGTCATTGTTATATCACCGGCCACCAGTATCTTCCTGTTACTTCCGCTTTTTTCCCTGTATCGTCTTATTGCCTCTTTTGACAATCCCACAAGGGTACGGTTCAGTTCTTCAAGCCTGCTCTCAATTCCAAATTCGGCAAGTTTTATCCTGTTTGCCGTAAATGTCGGTGAATACAGGATATCCGAGCCCGCTTCCAGATACTTTTCCTGCAGTTCTATAATACTCTCAGGATTTTCACTTATCCAGAGATCAGGACATACTCCGCCGGGCATCCCCGCTTTCTGCAGGTTTGAGCCTGTTGCACCATCCAGATACAATAGCCCCTTTCCCGCAAATTCCGCAAATTCTGACTTTTTCATTCTCTCCTCCTATAAATGGCACCCAGTTCAAAGGTCATCTTTTCGCACTGCAACTACTACGAAACGCCCATTACTTTCATCATAATCACAGGTTGAAAGTATCAGCAGCCTGTCACCGTATTCAACGTCTACTCCTGTATCATAGTAGGACGCTGCTTTCATCTGCTCTATTCCCGAGTTAAACTCCGCTGCCGAAGCAGGGTCTATAAACTGATAATATTTAAATGCGATCTCAGCCTCAGTATAGACATGAGACTGAAATGCAAACATCACCTCATATATTCCGGTTTCATATATGGTGTCAAAATTTATATATCTGTGGTCTCTGTAAAACGACTCCGATTTGTAATTATCAAGCGTCCCGAACATATTTCCGCTTTTCATATTATGACCGTAAACTATCCAGTTCTCAGACGGTCTTTCGATATCACATGCGTCATCCATGAAAAGCGTACCGTTACGGTCTTCTTCCTGACTGAAATTGTGATTTAAATAATATTCACCGTTTCCGCTTCTTGATTTCATGACAGGATAATCAATGTCTGTCCCGTCTATATTTATCCAGCCTGCAAAATTAGGATTTTTCTGATAAAGAGCACGGTACTGTTTCAATACAAATAGTTTCTTTACTGTAGTTGACCCTGAGCTTTTATCCTCTACTTTCGACTCAACCACCAGCGGCTGGCTGTCATTCTTAAAATTATATCCGCCTTTCGCTGCAAGTTCTGTCTTTTTCTCATCACTGTGATTTTTCTGATAATAGTAGAAACCTATGTATCCGAAAGAAGCCAGTGCGACCAGCAGACATATGATCCTCGCAATAACTCTCTTATCCATAGATTCAAGTCCTCTTTATAAACTCTCTACCACATTTAGGACATCTGATCCTTATACGTCCGCGTCCCTTGGGAACACGCACCTTCTGCCTGCATCCACGGCACTTGCAGATCAGATACGGATTATCCGCATCTTTATCCGTTGTGAGGTTCTTCCACCATTTTCTCTGATTTTCACACAACCGTTCAAAGCGGTTTACGATCATCGTTTTATGTTTTCTGTAAACGAGATTTTCACCATAGCGTTTTGAACGGTTTTTTGACATCATTCTGAAAAGGCAGTATCCGATAGATACCGCCATAATTATTTCAAAAGTCAGTGACGCCGCAAAACTCCTTGAAAGAAAGGCACAGAGCATCATCACCGTAGCAATGATCATCAGGAAATTCGAAAAACTGTCTGTTCCGTATCTCCCTCTCATGAACTGCCTCATAAGACGGCTCAGCTTCTTTATCATAGCCCCCTCCGATTCTCCGATTTAACAATGCTTTACTGCACTATCCCGGTTCCCGTATCCGGCGCAGGTGTCTGAACTACCACGCCTGTCTGCGAAACCGCTGTAGCATAAGCCGCATTTGTTTCATTTATAAGCTTTGCCATATAATTCAGGTCTTTTATCGTCGCAAGTGCTCCCTGACACTGCTGATAGAGTGCTGCTACCGTAGCGGGAGCATTCGGATCCGTAAGCGGTGAAACCGAAGTCATCTGTCCGTTTACCGCTCTTATAGCTTCTCCAGTCTCCCTGTCAGCCCTGTAATTTGCAACCGTATAACCGCTTACAAGTTCTTCCGTGTCCTCTCTGCCCGGCAGATACTTATCTCCCGACGGAGTTTCCGGCATTTTGTTCGGCAGACTGAATTCCTTTGCTTCATAACCGCTTATCAAAGAACTCATGGCATCCTTCCAAATAGCTGCAGGATATGAAGAGCCATAGAGATTCGCAAGCTCCCTCGGTGAGTCATATCCAACCCATACCGCCACGCTGTAGTAAGGTGTCACACCGCAGAACCATCCGTCCTTTGATCCGTTGGTCGTTCCGGTCTTGCCGGCAGCTTCCGTGCTGCTCACATCATACCAGCCCATTTTCGAAGCAGTTCCTTTTTTTATGACACCCTTCATTATATCTATCATGGTGTCTGCTGCCTCAGGTTTATAAACCTCTTTACTTTCGCTTTCAACATAAAGTTCATTACCGTCATTGTCTTTAAGCGACGCAAGGCAGGTCTGTCCCCTGTATGTTCCGTGATTTGCAAGAGCTGCATATGCTGCCGCCTGTTCAACGGTTGTAACACCGTTGGTAAATCCACCCAGCGCAGTTGCAAGCGTATAATCATCAGGAACTATATTCTGGTATTCCATATCTACAATATGCTGAAGTCCCGTTTTCGGACTAATATTCGCATAAACCGACCATGCACAGCCATTCTGGCTCTTTTCCACCGCAGTACGGAGTGTCATGGGGTCACCCACCTGACAGATTGCCTGCAGTGCGGTCATTTTCTTGACAGAACTTACATTTATATTTTCAAGTATCGAGCCCGGTGCATAACCTATCTCAAGTCCAGGTGTATAAACGACTACCGGCTTTATGCTCGAACCCGGCTGACGATAACTCTGATAAGCCCTGTTCAGTGTATAGGTTGATGAAGAACCTGACGGGTCCGTCCTTCCTCCGACTAAGGCAATGACCTTACCGTTTACATTATCGATCGCTGTCACAGCTCCCTGAAAGGCATAGGCTCCGGTTGATGAATTGATCTCATCATCAAAGGAAAGATTTTCATCCAACGCCTTCTGCAGCAGCTTTTGTGCATCACTGTCAAGAGTCGTGTATATCTTGTAACCATTTGAGTAAAGAGTGGATTTCTCCTCTTCATAACTTTCATCATAAAGAGTCTTATAATTCTTATAATCCTCGTTACTGTCGAATTTATATCTGAATTCAAAACCATCAAGACCCATAAGGTATCTTACGGCACAGTCCATTGCAAAAGTTGCCTGATAATCGTTAAGCTCTGTATTTGTCTGCTCTTTTAAGTTTATCTTCTCAGAAACCGCAACATCATAATCAGTCTGGCTGATCATCTTCTCTTCCAGCATATCCGAAAGGATCTTGTCACGTCTCTTAAGCGCATTATCAGGATACTTGATCGGATCATAATATGCAGGTCTGTTCGGAATCGAGCAGAGATAAGCTGTTTCCGAAAGAGAAAGCTGTGATGCCTTTTTTCCGAAATATCCCTGAGCCGCCGCCTCAAGTCCGTAATACTGATTTGCAAAATACACGTCATTAACGTAGTATTCCATTATCTCTTTTTTGGTATATTTCTTTGTCAGATATTTAGATATCAGTATTTCCTTGATCTTTCTCCGCATGGATACTTCCTGGGAAAGATAAACATTTCTTGCAAGCTGCTGCGTTATGGTAGAAGCACCGTGCTGCTCCACGCCATGCGTCTTCAGGTAACGTACAACTACTCTTATGATACCCTGTGTATCATATCCGGGATTTTTCCAGAATGTCCTGTCCTCGACAGCAATAAAAGCATTGATCGCATTTTCCGGTATCCCATCATAAGTCAGATAGGTCGAGTCTCCGTCTCCCCTTAGCTTAGCGATAACGTTTCCGTCCTTGTCGTAAAAATAAGTGGGTTCGTTTTTCTTGAAATCATTGCTTGAACCGTTCTCGACTATTTCCTTTGCCTCTTTATCAAATACCTTATAATATTTGTTATAAAGATTAAATCCCATCACACCTGCCGCTATAAGTCCCAAAAGGATCACAACGAGCAGTGCCTTAAAAAACACGCTGAAGAAAGTCCCTAAATAGGTTTTCTTCTTTTTTCTTTTCTTAGCCATCTCTTTCATGCCTCTCCGCCAAAATAGTAAAGTATTTGAACAGCTTTATATCAGTTTCCCTGTTCTGCTCCAGCTCCCGTTTTTCGAAAAAACCGTCTTTTGCGGCACATTCACCGCATATATCGATTCCGGCAATTCTTCTGTCTTTAACGAGTTCCTCCAGCCGTTCAGTAAAATCTTCCAGATCAAGCTCACCCTGATCCCAGTTTGTCGGGGCTATGCTTTTCATGAAAACATCTTTATCAAGGGAAATATAAACTGCCCTGTCCTTCTGTCTGCAGCCCTTCTCATGAATATCGCCTTTTCCGTCTATCCATGTGACTGATCTCATCTCACTTATCTCATTCTCCGCATCGAGAACCCACGAGCCGCAGGATTTCAAACCTTCAAATGCAGGCGGCTGATCATCACTGTGATTATCGAAATAGATGAGGTCAAAAGGTTCATTGATCTCATGCAGAAAAAGTCTGGTTACATAATGGTAATTACCGTTATCCAGAAAATGTATACCGGCCGATCCGTATTTCCTTATCTCACCGGTGATCTCTCTTTCCGCATTTTCGTCCACATATAATTCGGAACCTGCAAGCTTCGTGAAATCAAGAATTTTTGTTTCCGGCAACTCCAGGTTCATCTCTTTATACAATCCTGTAAAATTAAATACTAAATTACCCATAGTTAAGATGATTTTACCATAAAGGCCAATATATGAAAAGCGGAACCTTTCCGGTTCCGCCCTTATTATTAGTCCAGTTTATAAGGTGTTTCCTGATAAACGTAGTAATTCAGCCAATTGGTATATATAATATTTGAATGGCTCCTCCACGAAAGCAGCGGAGTTTCCGACGGATCGTCATTCGGGTAGTAGTTCTTCGGTATGGCAGGATTTATGCCTTTTCCGAGGTCACGCCTGTATTCGTTGTCAAGAGTGATCCTGTCATATTCCGGGTGTCCCATGATAAATATCTGCTTCCCGTTCTTTGTCATGCAGAGAAAAACTCCTGCCTCATCAGACTCCGCAATTATTTCCAGTTCTTCGCATGAATGGATATCAGCTGAAGAAACCTCGGTATAACGGCTGTGAGGAGCATAGAAAACGTCATCCGTGCCTCTTACAAGCGGCACTTTTCTCTTTAGTATCCTGTTTGAATATATTCCCGAAAGCTTCTCTTTGAGCATGCGCTTCGGCAGTCCGTAATGATAATAGAGTGCTGCCTGAGAGCCCCAGCATATATGCATTGTGCTGGTAACATGGCTCTTTGTCCATTCAAAGATACCGCAAAGCTCTTCCCAGTAATCAACCTCTGCATACTCCATTTTTTCCACCGGAGCGCCGGTTATTATCATTCCGTCATATTTATGGTCTTTTATCTCTTCAAATGTCACATAAAATGTATTCAGATGATTTGCAGAAGTATTTGACGCCTTATGACTCTTGACCATCAAAAATGTCACATCGATCTGCAGCGGTGTATTCGAAAGGCAGCGCAAAAGCTGCAGTTCCGTATCTTCCTTAAGCGGCATCAGATTCAATATAACTATCTGCAGCGGACGAATATCCTGATGAAGCGAACGGAGCTCGTCCATAACGAATATATTTTCATTTTCCAACTGTTCTTTGGCCGGAAGGTTACTCTGTACTTTTATCGGCATCTTCTTATCCTCCCAATTCTGCGAAAAATATAGAAACATCTTAGCACCATAAATCCTCAAATTCAAGTAGATTATGGCTTAAGTGCACCTTCTTATATACAATAATTAATCGAAATTCATGATATTATTTTATTATCAGAGAATAACGATGACTTTCCAAATATATTCCAAGGAGGCAACTTATATGACCAAAGAGGAAATGATAAAACAGATGACCACTGAAGAACTCGCAAGCTTTCTCCGCGAAATCAGCGACAATAAGCTCATTCAGTATGCCGACGTAGAAGAATGGCTCCTGGATAACAGCGGTTCTCCGATAACCTCCTATTGCGGCAAACCCGGAAAATACTCCACCCAGTCCGAATTCCTTAAGGCAAGCGGCGGAATACCGGAAATACGTCCCTGCCGTCTTCTGGGGCCGCGTTCAATGTTCGGAAAACCCTATTATAATATTATTGACCTTACAAACAGTGCCCTTATTTCAGTTCCTACCGCCAATATCATTCGCGAGAACGAAAACGGATAAAAAAAACACCTTCGGATTTTTATCATTTCCGAAGGTGTTTTTGATTCAGGGAAAATTATAATAATTCATCATTCATCGTCGTCATCATCAGGCTTTCTGAACCATGTAGCCCGAGGTGCCGAAGATTCGTTATCATCCTTTCCCGCTGCCCTTTCAGCTGCTTTTTTATCCTTTTTTGCAATCTTCTTATCAAGCCTCATCTGCTTACGTGCCTTACGCTTATCCCTTATATTCTCTATGATAAGGAAGAAGGTCGGCAGGAAGAGCAGTGTCAGTATTGTCGATGCAAGAAGTCCGCCTACCATAACTATCGCCATACCGGCCATATTTTCCGAGTTTTTCGCAAAACCGAAAGCTACGGGTATCATGGCAAGTTCTGTGGTAAGAGTCGTGATGAAGATAGGTCTCATACGGCCTGTACCTGCGTCAATCAGCGCATCATAGGTTTCCATTCCGCTCTTTTTATTCTGCATTGCCATATCAATAAGGATAATACCGTTATTAACAACGATACCTCCAAGCATCAGTATACCCATAAGTGAAGACATTGAGATCTTCGCATTCATTATGAGAAGGAAGATAACCGATCCTATTGCCGCAAAAGGTACACAGAACATAACGAGGAATGAATATATCACCGACTCAAACTGTATTGCCATTACCGCAAATACAAGGAAGAATGCGATAACTATTGCCTGTCCGATAGCCGAGAACTCGGATGCCATCATTTCTGACTGTGCATTCGTAGTAAAGTTTACGGAATCGGGCATCTCCATGTTCCTTATCTTCTTATCCAGCACTTCCGTTACACTGTCAAGATTTGCCGAAGTCATGGTCGCGGTTATCGTAGCCTTATACTTGCCGTCTTTTCTTACGATAGAAGTGGCTGCAGACGAAAGCTTTATCTCTGCGATCTCAGTCAGAGGAACATTCTCTCCCTGTGAATTTGCAAAAGTCATGCTTTCAACGTCTGAAACATTCTCAAAGAATTCATCAGGATAATTAACCTTGATGTCATACTTGTTTTCTCCTATCAGGACATCCTTGACCGGTGTCGAGCCTTCCATATTGAGATATATCTTGCTTGCAAGGCTGCTGGGAGTAAATCCCCTGTTCTCAGCCATAACAGGATCGATCTTTACAGCGACCTTAGTTCCGGCTTCGGCAAGCGATGACTCAGCACTGAGCACTCCGTTCGTATTGAGCATAAGCTCTTTTATCTGGTCCGCGGTCGCTTTAAGTGCTTCATAGTCTTCACTGACTATGTCATATTCCTTTGTATTTGAAGCTGCCATGGAGCCCGTACCGATTGTAGAACCCGACGCACATTTTATCTCGCAGTAAGGCGAGAAACCTCTTAACGCCTCATTCCATTCATCAACTATCATCTGTGTGGATTTCTTTTCGTCGTCCGACACATAAGCTGCGATACTACCTGTTGCTGATGACTGGGTTATCGTCGTGGTGTAGTCATCGATCTCTCCCGAATTCTTAACATAGTCTTCCAGCTGGACCATGACTTTGTCCATCTCCTCTAAGGCAAGATTATTCCTGAAGGAGACAGATACGTCTACAACACCTTCGTCAGTACTGCTCATGAGCTGTGTCTTGAGCCTGGACGCAAGAAATCCCGTCAGTACCAGCAGAAGTATGGAGACAACTACGACTGTTTTCTTCCACTTAAGGAATCTTCTTAACTGTTTCTCATAGAACTTTGAGATCACAGCAAGGATCCTGTTTATCGGTATATCTTTCTTTTCTGCAGGTTTATACAGATTAAAGAAAACAGGAACCAGTGTTATCGCCGATATCAGCGAGCTCACCAGAGTAAAGATGATTGTAAAGCCGAGCTGCTTGAACATCTGTCCCGAAAGTCCGCTCATGGTAGCCAGCGGCAGGTAAACGACTACAGTTGTTATAGTCGAACCTATAACCGAGTTCATAACGATATTTGTTCCTTCGTAAGCGGCATTCATGAAACTCATGCCCTCATCACGTTTTCTGAAACACATCTCTATTACAACGACCGCATTATCGGTCATCATACCTATTCCCAGAACCAGCGAGTTCATCGTGACTACGTTTAACGACAGATTCATGGAATTCATAAGTATGACTGTCGCCAGAAGGGAGATCGGCATAGAACTTCCTACTATCATCGCAGCTTTTATATCTCCGAAGAAGAGGAAGAGAACGATCATTGCAAGTCCTACAGCTTCCACAACAGTTACGGCTACCGACTGCAGTGACTCTATGATCGTATCTGAGGCATCATTTACTACCTCAATACTCAAATTCGGATATTCCTGTCTCAGGTTTTCTATTATCTTTTTAACCTGTCTCGAAAGCTCAACGGAAGTTGATGACTGCTTTCTCTTTAAGCCGATACTGACATTGTCTTTTCCGTCATATCTCGAAAGAGATGTTTTGTCCGAAACCGCATAGCTTACTGTTGCCAGATCTGCAACATGAATGATCTCGCCTGAACTTGTCTCTATCGGGACCTGTTCAAGCTGGTCTATGGTCTCATATTTAACCTCTGTCGAAAGATTTAATTTCTGATTTCCGTATTTTGCCGAGCCTGTAGGCATCGAAAAGTTTACCGCTGAAATGGCACTTGCCACAGATGAAATATTCAGGCCATACTGCTCCAGATATTCGGGAACAACCTTTACCCTTATGTATTTTTCATCTCCGCCCGTAGTGGTAACATCCGCAAGAGCTGTCGCTGTCCTGAGCTCCGGCTCTATATAAGTATCAACCAGTGACAGGATATCCGTATCACCGGACTCTGACGTTATGGAAATGGTCATATCATCCGAAGAATCCATGTCGATCTCCATTATCGTGGGATCAGACGCATCATCCGGAAAAGTTGACTTTATACTGTCTATTGCTGTCTTTACATCGTCATAGGCATCATCCATGTCAGTTCCATATTCAAACTGCATAAGGATGTATCCGTAATTTTCATTTGAATTTGCAGTTGCCGTTTTCAGTCCGCTTATTGACTGTATCTTATCATTTATAGGTGAAATAAGAAGCTCATCCACTTCCTCAGGAGATGCCCCTGCATAAGTCGCCTGTACTACCATGTAAGGTATCGACATATCCGGCATGAGTCTCAGCGAAATATTCGATATCGAAACTATTGCAAAAAGCACCAGGCCCATTATCGCAACCGCAACCGTAACGGGCTTATTCAGTGCTCCTCTTACTATTCCCTTCATTAGCTGTTTGCCTCCAAATCTTCAGCAGAGATCTCATTCACCGAAAGCGTATCTGTTCCCAGCGCAGCCTCCCCCGCTGAAAGATTCTTCATATCAGCTGCCGTATCCTTCTTCCCATCATCCTCTTTTGCCTTAGCAGAGCTTTTATTTTTTGCAGAAAGCTTTACGCCTTCGTTCAGCTGTGTTGAATAGCTTGTTATTATTTCATCATCACTGCTGAGCCCTGATTTGACCTCAACTTCACTCTCGCCTGTAATTCCGACCGTAATATTCCTGATCGCGGCCACACCGTTATCATTCACATAAACATAAGCCTGTTCACCATCATAATAAACGCTGCTCACCGGTACTGTAAGAGCATTTCTGGACTCCCTTGTGATAGTCCTTACCCTGACATCCGAACCGTTTACAAGATCGGTGGAACCAACTGTGCTTGCCTCTACCTTGAAAAGCTTCTTGTTCGTATCAACGGTTTTTCCTACAAAAGTTATTGCGGCATCATAATCCACGCCATTCTTTGTAACAACTGCAGGATTTCCGACAGTCATATTCACAGCGGTTTCCTCCGCCACATAAAATACGATCTTATTCTTTGCATCACTCTGGATCACATAAGCCGTAGATCCGGTTGATGCCATATTGTGAAGATCCACATTGATCTCTGTTATGGTTCCGCTGACCGGAGCCGTTACCTTTGTATTCTCAAGGGCAAGCTTCGCATTGCTGAGACTTGCATTCGCCTGATCAAGCGAAGCTTTTGAAGTATCAACACTTGCCTGTGCGGATGCAAGCTTTGACTGCACTCCCGCTATCGTAGTTCCCTTTGTATAATTTTCGTAATCCTGCTGCTGTTTTTCTGCCAGTGCCTCTGCTTCCTGAGCCGTATAATAATTCTGCTCGGCATTTGCAGCGTTGTATCCGTAAGTGTTGCTCTGGAGATTGTAATTATCCTTTGAGTCACCTGCGCTCTCGGCTTTATCCTTATAAGTCTGATAAGCTGCCTCAAGAGAACTTATATTGCTGTATCCCGAACCCTGAAGCACCTTGTCCTTCTGTTCCCCGGAAGCGGCATAATAATCATCGATAAGTGATTTAAGCTTATTGGCTTTCTTTTTATATTTGCTCTTATCGTGTCCCGAATCCCCGGCCTTGTCTCCGTAATAATCCGATGTATCAGCAGCTGAGGCAAGATTATTGGCAGCAATCTGGACATTTGCCTTCGCCGAATCCACTGCATTTGCAAGCTGCTGTTCGGTAGTCGACATTGTTCCGATAGTTTCAAGGGCCGAATACTGTGAAGCCTGCTGTGCAGCCGTTGAAGAATCAACATTTGCCTTTGCACTTGCAACAGATGCCTGGGCCTGTGCCAGCGAAATCTGTGCTGACTCGTCATCTATAGTAAAGAGCAGATCGCCCTCATTGACATGGTCTCCCACTTCAAAGTTCTTACTGGTAACTTCCCCGGAAGCCTTAGGAACAACAGTAACCTCACTTGCCGCTTCTACTGTTGCCGCAAAATTTGAACTTATGCTCAGATTTCCCGTTCCGGGATTGGTTGTCTCAACATCTACTACAAGTTCTTCCTCTGCTTCAGTTGCATCTGCCGCAGACGATGCACCGCATCCTGTCATGAAAGACGCAGCGACAGTTATTGAAATTGTTATTGCCAGAATTTTAGAAAGCTTAGCTTTTTTCAATTCCCTGCTCCTCCTTAATAATAATCTTTATTTATATAGTAAAAATATCTCTATCATACTGTCCACCTATGATATGATAAGTTCATAAACACAAAATAAACTTTATCCAAAATATTATTAGTTTATTTTTATTTTAGAAATCATAGATATACTTATCATTGCTTATAAATAAGGGAGGCTATCATGTTTAATATTCTTGTTGTTGAAGACGATAAAAATACCCGCAGACTTATGGAAGCAGTACTTAAAAACTCCGGATACTCCGTATATACTGCCGAAAACGGTCTGGACGCCTTTAATCTGACAGACTCCCAGCAGATCGACCTTATAATACTTGATGTTATGATGCCGCATATGGACGGATATACATTCTTAAAAGAATTCCGTCTGACTGACGACGCAACGCCTATCCTGATGGTAAGTGCAAAGTCACTCCCCGAGGACATAAAAAAAGGCTTTAAGCTGGGTACAGATGATTATATGGTGAAACCTTTCGACGAAGAAGAGATGCTGCTCAGGATAAAAGCCCTGCTCCGCCGTTCAAAGATCACTACAGAGCATTTGCTGGAAATAGGTGACGTTATCCTTGATTATGACAGCTACAGCGTCAAAAGAGGCAGTGAAGAAGCTGTTCAGCTTCCCCAGAAAGAATTTCTATTATTATACAAGCTTTTGTCCTATCCGGGCAAGATATTTACAAGACTCCAGCTCATGGATGAATTCTGGGGAATGGATTCCGAATCCGGAGACAGCACAGTCACAGTGCATATCAACAGACTCAGAAAACGTTTTGAAGACTACAATGAATTTAAGATAGAAACCGTAAGAGGCCTTGGATACCGGGCCGTTAAAACAATCTAAACCCAAAAGGATGTATTTAATTATGAGTTATCAGAGCACAAACACTTCAACCGAAAATGAAAATTCAATTAAAGACCGTTCGGATATCGTGACCAGAAAGCTTCAGCGCAAACTGGCCCTGTCCATAGGACTTATCGTCTTTATATCATCGGTCATTTCCCAGACGTTCTCAGCGATCAGCACCTATTATTTCATGATAGCCCACTACTCAGATATCCCTGCAAGGAAAGCTGACGGAGGCTATATCATTACATCCTCAGTAATTATATTTTTAAGCATATTATTTCTGGTATGTATCAGCGCAGGTCTCATATGTGCCTTTTTCATCATAAAACTTCCCTTAAGACCGCTCTCAGCATTCGTCGAAGTCATCAACTCTCTTGCTGACGGCAACTTCAGCGTAAGGCTTGATACAAATAAAAAACACATTAATTTCAAACCATTTTTCACCCTTGCGTCATCGCTCAACCGTCTTGCCGAAGAGCTCGAAAGCAACGAGATGTTCAAAAGCGATTTCATCAATAATTTTTCCCATGAATTCAAAACCCCGATCGTCTCTATCAAAGGTTTTGCCAAATTGCTGAAATCAGGAAATCTTTCAGACGAAGACCGCGACAGTTACCTTGACATAATTATAGAAGAATCTAACCGCCTCTCTAACCTTTCAGAAAATGTACTTAATCTAAGCAAGCTCGAAAAACAGACTATACAGACAAGCAACAGTCACTTTAATTTTGCCGAACTGGTAAGACGCGACATCCTGATGCTCGAGTCAAAGTGGTCACAAAAAGATATAAGCTTTGACATCGACCTCGATGAGATAAGCTTTTATGGCGACTCAAACCTTTTAAGCCAGGTCTGTATAAATCTGATAGACAATGCCATCAAGTTTTCGCCCAAAAAGGGAGATATCAGGATAAGCCTGAAACGCAGTGAAGATGAAAACCGCACTCTCATACTCACTGTTTCCGACAACGGTATCGGAATGGACGAAGATACGGTCAGCCGGATATTTGATAAATTCTATCAGGCAGACCACTCCCACTCCACCGAGGGAAATGGTCTGGGGCTGACAGTTGTAAAACGTATCATTGAAATGAATAAAGGAGAAATATCCGTTAATACCGCTCCTAACGAGGGATGCAGTTTTACGGTCATATTATAAGCTTAGGAAGTTCACATTATCTTTCAAAGCCAGTCCCTTTTAATGAAAAAAATAGCAGAAACCCTTATTTCCGAAGAGCTTCTGCTATTTCAATTTACTGAGACACGCGGGATTTGAACCCGCGACACCCTGATTAAAAGTCAGGTGCTCTACCAACTGAGCTAGTATCTCATGTTATTTAGTT
>CAJORC010000045.1 GCA_905236615.1 uncultured Lachnospiraceae bacterium | reverse complement strand
AGTGCTGTTTTGCTGTTATAATAGAAATAACATTTAATAGGGAGGTTTTTTCATTGAGGGAAGCAATAATATACATTTTGCTGCTGGCGTGTGTAATATCCTCATCGGGATGCGGCAGATCCAATGTTGCACAGGAACAGCTCAATCGGCAACTCAGCATAGATAAGGAAAATTCAACAGTAAGTTATCTGGGTCCTGAAGGCACTTATACTCAGGAAGCATGCGGAGTTTTCTTTGATAATAATGGTTCATACCTCCCATTTGAAACGGTAAATGATGCAGTTGATGCCATGGAAGCTGGGAAAACAGATTATGCTGTAATTCCTCAGGAAAATACAATTGGCGGAGCAGTTACAGACTATGTTGATATTGTGATATCGCATGCCGATTTGTCTGTTGTAGGAGAAGTAGAGCTTCCCATCAATCAGAATCTGCTTGTTGTTCCAGGTGCAACTCTTGGTGAGATTAAAACAGTGTATTCCCATAAACAGGGAATTACTCAGGGCAAGGACTGGCTTTCGAAGAACCTTCCAAATGCCGAAGTAATTGAGGTTTCAAGTACAGCTGAAGGCGCACGGCTAGTTTCTGAAGCTCAGGATAAATCCATTGCAGCAATAGCATCAGCTGCCTGTTCTGATGTATATAATCTGGAAATTCTTGCATCAGCCATACAGGAAAACGACAGTAACAAGACCAGATTCTATGTATTGTCCACCGAAATTCCAACAACCGTCAAATCAGACCGGACAGCTTTTGTTGCAGAGGGTTCTGCCAAGGATCTGCCGGCTTTATTGGCCGAGATGGAAAAGAAAAAGATGACGCTTATTGCTTTACACGACAGGCCAAGAAAGACGGAACTGGGAGAATATTACTATCTGATAGAGTGCTCAGATTGCGACTACGAGGATTTCGTTGCCCTAAAAGGAAAAAGCGCATTGGAGCTGCGATTCCTCGGCAGTTTCAGCACTTACTAAATGCGTTGAAAGATGTATAGAATACAGGTATATTGGAAGAAAATAATGAAAAAGAATCTACTTTTATCAGTATTACTTATAATAACCCTAACTGCTTGTGGCAAAACAGCTGTAATTGAGCCTGTAAAAGAAGCAGCGGATGATGTAATCACAGATGGTTTTGTAGAAGGTCTCGGGATATAGGAGGACAAAAGATTGAAAGAATTGACACGCGGCGATGTATTGCATGTATATGGAAGCTTTGGACTGAATATGGATTACACTGTAAGACTGTGTGTGCGAATGAAAGATGAGATAAACGGTGAGATGCTTTCAGAAGCGGTGAGAAATACTTCTAAGCGCTATCCTTATCTATCCTTGCAGATGAAGAGGGACGAAAACCGGATATATTATGAGGATAACCCCAAAGAAATTGCACTTATAAATGACAATAAAAGAATCAGCTTGAACAGCGAAGAGTCCAATTATCATGTATGGGCTGTATGCTACAGGGACGATTTTATCTATCTTGACATATATCACGGCCTTCTTGACGGGACCGGTATGTATATGGTCCTTTCAACCTTGCTTTATGAGTATTGCTCAAGAAGGTATGGTGTGACGGATCACAAGGGCGTTCGCACACTTGAGGATGAAGTGCGTCCTGAAGAGGCAATAGACCCTATGGATTACCTTCCCGAGATAGATCTGTCAAATGTTGCCACACCTTCATATACGCCCGCATTCTCCCTGGAGAAAGATGCAGGGTTTCATACAGCAGATCTTAACCTTATGGATATTGAGATCTCAGAAGCTGATTTTCTCAAGTATACATCCGCAAACGATGCGAGCCCGGGAACGATGATAGCTCTTTTAAATGCCAGAGTGATAGATTCGCTTTACCCTGACCGGGATAAGAAAATCATGGGCTCATATATAATAAATGCACGACCTATGCTTGGAGCTTCAATCACACATCACAACTGTGTTAGTACGGTTTTTCTTGATTACAGCGACAAAATAAGAAACATGCCATTCGACAGGCAATGCACAGTTTACCGTGGAAAGACGTTTATTCAGAGCGATTCTGAACGGGTAGCCGGAGATATGACTTTTTCTGCTAACCGAAACCGTCTAATGCTTGATTCAGCTCCAACTCTTGCTGAAAAATATGATGTATTTGCAAGGTCTCTCTCAGGAGGACGTTTGCTTTTCACATATATGGTAAGCTATGTTGGAAAATGGAAGTATAAAGCTGTTGAAGAGTATATCTCCGAATTCTGGACTCACGTACCAAGCGCCAATGCCTTGCTTACTGAAGTTGCAGCAGTCGGAGGAAGGATTTTCCTAACTGTACATCAAAGATTTGAGGAAGATATCATAATTCAGAGTCTGCTTGATGAGCTTAAAAGAAATGGTATCTCCTACAAAGTACACAAACATATCCCTGCAGACAATGCGCATTTTCCTTTGCCGTAAAACAGGTGGCGAAAACTGGAATGATAGTCCTTGCAATATGTTCCTTGCTTCTTCCTTTTTCCCTTTGCAGCTTCAGCATAAATTCAGGCATTTTATCAAGAAGTTTTTGCCAATGATGAGCGTATTTTATTCATGGATTTTGCCAACCATAGGCGTTTTTACAGCACTTTTGCCAATCATAGTCGACTTTTTTCATCCGGATCTGGAGCATAAACATCGACCTGTGATGCCTGTCTCTTATGTTCTTCCTCAATTGCAGCATAGTGTTTT
>CAJORC010000044.1 GCA_905236615.1 uncultured Lachnospiraceae bacterium | reverse complement strand
CAGCCGGAGGCTGTGATATATGTGCATAGTGTAATCCATGTGACAAAGGAAAAAGCCGAGTCCTCGGATCGTTTTACCAATGAAAGCGTGGACAGGAGAAATGCGGGAATAAAGGAAGTTGCTGAAAACGAGCATGTGGCTTATCTTGATCTTAATACCGTATTTAATGATGAAGAAGGATATCTTCCGAAAGAGTGTACTTCGGATGGAGTTCATATAAAGGCAGATTATATGGATCTATGGGTTAATTATCTGAAAACACATGCGATAGCAGTTAAATAATTAAAAAAGTTACAGTCAGAAACCGGCTGTAACTTTTTTTGTAGCATTTTATTTATCAGACCATTTTACTTACGGCGCAGGCAAGTGAGCCGGGACCTATGTGGCATGCGATAACAAGTGAGAGAGGATTGACTGTGATATCCAGTCCGGGAAGCTCTCCCATAAGTTCTTTGGCAAATTCATCGGCTGCGGCATAGTTCATTGTGTGGGCAATGGCAAGATGATAATTGTGGGCTTCGCTGAATCCGCCGAAACGTTTGTCGATATCATCTTTTATTGCATTTATCATTATCTTTTTTGCCTGTTTTATTCCGCGGCATTTTGAAAAGGCATCCAGCTTTTCCCCCTGTATCTGAAGGACAGGCTTTATATTCAGGACCTTTGCAAGAACTGCGGCAGCGGGTGTCACGCGTCCGCCTTTTTTTAAATAATCGAGCGTGTCAAGCATTATGTAGATACTTGAATCGAATTTACAGCCTTCAAGGATTTCTTTGATCTCGGAAGCAGTTTTACCCTCTTTTGCAAGAGCAAGGGCATCATAGGCTGACTGACGCTGGGTGACGGAGATTCTCTGGTTATTGATCACATGAACCTTTCCGTCAAATTCCTCCGCAAAAACCGTTGAGGAAGCACATGAGCCGGAAAGACCGCTTGAAAGCGGGATATAAACAAGCTCATCATAGTCCTCGAGAACCTTTTTCCATGTGGAAGTGATAGCTTCGTAAGTGGGCTGCGAGGTGTGGACTTCCGCATTTTCCGCGAGATATCTGTAGAAATCTTCTTCAGACAGATTTACGCCGTCATGAAATTCCCGGCCGTTTATTGTGAAAGGAATAGGTATCACGAATATTCCGTCGCGCATACCTTCATCGGGCATAAGACCGCTTCCCGTGTCTGTAACTACTGCAACTTTACTCATAAGTTATCTGTATCCTCCAAAAAATAACTTTTAAACAGTATTTTGTATTTTAGCACATAAATACCCTGCAGGTCAAAAAATATATTTAGGTCTTGTATAAGAAGAAAAAATGTTTTATTCTATATCGAGGTGCGTTCACCGATTGAGGATTTTATTTATATTATTTTATGAAGGAGTAGAAATATGACATTCGAAGAGGCTAAAGAGAAATTAGGAAAGTATGGACAGGAGCATGTCCTTAAATACTATGATGAGTTAGATGAAAATGGAAAGGCAGCACTGCTTGCGCAGGTTGAAAATACAGATTTTACAATACTCAGGCATACCGCAAATGCCGGAAAAGGTGATGAAAGGGGAGCATTCAGTCCGCTTGCGGCAATGCAGCTTTCTGAAATCGAAAAGCGCAGAGACGAGTTTTATAATGAAGGTGTAAAGACTATCCGTGAAGGAAAGACAGCAGCACTTCTTCTTGCGGGCGGAATGGGAACAAGACTCGGAGCTGACGGCCCTAAGGGAATGTTTGATATAGGTGAGACAAAGCATGTTTATATATTCCAGAGAATTATCGAGAATCTTCTTGATGTAGTAAGGGATACCGATACATGGATACGTCTCTTTATAATGACAAGTGAAAAGAACCATGAAGCAACGGTTAATTTCCTTAAGGAGAAGAATTTCTTCGGATATAAAGAGGATAAGGTGGTTTTCTTCCAGCAGGATATGGCACCTGCCTGTGATTATGAGAGCAAGGTGTATATGGAAGAGAAGGGAAGAATTGCTACATCTCCAAACGGAAATGCCGGCTGGTATTCGTCAATGGTCCGTGCAGGTCTTGATAATATACTGACTGATGAGGGTATTGAGTGGATCAATATTTTTGCAGTTGATAATGTACTTCAGCGTATCTGTGATCCTTGCTTTATTGGTGCTTCGGTTATTTCAAATGTATCCGTGGGTTCCAAGGTTGTAAGGAAGGCAGCACCGGATGAGCGTGTCGGTGTTATGTGTCTTGAGGATGGAAAGCCTTCTATTGTTGAGTATTATGAGCTTTCACAGGAAATGATGGATGCAAAGGACGAAAACGGCGATCCTGCTTACAATTACGGTGTCATCCTGAATTATCTCTTCCGTGTATCAGAGCTTGCGGCTGTTGCGGATGACAGGATGCCGCTTCACGTTGTTGAGAAGAAGATACCTTTTATTGATGAAAATGGTGAACTTGTTAAGCCTGAAAAGCCTAACGGTTATAAATTCGAGCAGCTCGTGCTTGATATGATCCACCAGCTTGATACATGCCTCCCTTATGAGGTTGTTCGTGAAAAGGAGTTTGCTCCGATAAAGAATGCAACAGGTGTTGACTCTGTTGAAACGGCAAAAGAACTTTGCAGGAAGAATGGTATTGAACTTTAAGTTCATGTTATAGCGAAAGCCTCCGGAACTGTTTTTCGGAGGCTTTTTAAGTTTATTCGGATTGAATTGAATGAAAATATACAGCGTACAATATACTTATCAGACAATTTAAAAAATAATTTAAAATAGTATTGACAATTATAAAGAGAGGTAGTATATTAATAACAACAAAACACAAGAGGTTTCTACAAAGGAACAAAAGGAGGTTCCTAAAGAGAAGATGATAAAGAAAGAGATTAAAATTCGGATTACATAGGATTGGAGGTACGGACCACCGGACAACGAAATTTCCAAGTCAACCTCTTAGTTAAGCGCTTAGTTCAAGAAGTACTATTCATCAAAATTTAATAGGAATTGTTTCATCAGAAAGCATAAAAGGCGAAGTAGATATTCATAAGCGGGGCATAAGAATACATATCATATTATGAGGTCTTATGAGAAGACGAAGGAAATGCCCGACGAGAAAATGATTAGGGTATCGAAAAGCAGATCGAGAGGTATAGTCCAATGGGATGTTTAGATGAATCAAATAGCTAAGGGAGTGTCGAAATTAACGATCGTGAACGGCACTCCCTTTAAGCATGACTTTTTTACAAAAGCATTGATATTTTTTTCTGTGCTGGTTTTACTGATTCCATCTCTGCTGCTGTGATCATCTTAAAAATTCGGATGATCCTGTCTAAGCGTGAAGTCTTTGTTACTTTGGGGAAAGTGCAGTTCTTTTGCTTTTTCACTATTATCTCCTTACTTAGTGACACTGATGTATAATGTATGGTGTATACATAAAGTAACTAATAAAAAATACGTATCCATTTAAGGATGCGTATTCTAAAAGCGATAGACGGGATTCGAACCCGCGGTCTCCACCTTGGCAAGGTGGCGCTTTACCAGCTAAGCTACTATCGCATTCAATAACTGCCGGATTGCTCCGGTCAGCGCAGACATATGAAATTGTAAAGAGCGATAGACGGGATTCGAACCCGCGGTCTCCACCTTGGCAAGGTGGCGCTTTACCAGCTAAGCTACTATCGCATTGCTGCGCGTCTCTGTCAGACGCAAGTAATATAATACAGCAATGGAAAAGGAATGTCAACAACTTTTTTTGAAAAATTTTTTTAGTCTTAACAGTCTGCGTTAAACAATTAACAGTGCCTTTTCAAAAACGCATTTTCAATGTATTATAAAGAATGCAGGTCATCAAGTCTTAAGCCTGCAATCTTAAAACACATTATAAAGGAGAAGGCTATGAAAATTCTTGTAGTCAACTGTGGCAGTTCGTCACTTAAATTTCAGCTTATTGAAACAGAGACAGAAAAGGTAATGGCAAAGGGGCTTTGCGAACGCATAGGTTCAGATAAAGGTCATTTTGTTTATAATCCGACAAATGGGGAAAAGTCAGAGAAAGATGTTGCGCTTCCTACGCATGATGAAGCGGTAAAGGTACTGGTTGAGGCACTTACCGATGCAAATACAGGTGCTGTAGGATCATTAGAGGAAATTGATGCGGTAGGACACCGTTACGTTCATGGCGGTGATAAATTCGTAAAGCCAACGCTTCTTGATGAAGCAACACTTAAGGAGCTTGAGGAGCTTAACAGCCTTGCACCTTTGCATAATCCTGCAAGTATGATGGGAATTAAGGCATGCCTTAAGGAAATGCCGAATACAAAGATGGTTGCGGTATTTGATACTGCTTTCCATGCAACACTTCCTGAAGAAGCTTACCTTTTCGGTATTCCTTATGAATATTATAAAAAGCACAAGATCCGTCGTTACGGCTTCCACGGAATGAGCCATGAATATGTTGCTCTTGAAACGGCAAAAGAACTTGGCAGGGCAAAAGAGGATTGCAAGATCATCACATGCCACATCGGAAACGGTGCATCTGTAACAGCGGTAAAGAACGGAAAATCAGTAGATACTTCAATGGGATATACACCGCTTGACGGTCTTATCATGGGAACAAGATGTGGTTCCATCGATCCTGAGGTTGTAAGGGTAATGGCCAAGGCTGAGAATAAGAGCTATGATGAGGTATTTAATATCCTGAATAAAGAGTCGGGTGTGTACGGACTTTCAGAGAATATTTCATCTGATATCAGAGATTTATCGGATGAATATCTTAAGGGTAATGAAAAAGCTGTAAGGGCATTGAATGCATATACTTACAGAATCGCAAAATATGTCGGAGCTTATGCGGTAGCAATGGACGGTGTTGATGCAATAACGTTTACTGCCGGAGTCGGTGAGCACAGTTACCTTATCCGTAAGCTTGTATCCGAGAGACTTCATGTTATCGGAGCAGATGTTGATGATGAACTTAATAAGAATGCTGATGGTGTTGCGCTTATTTCAAAGCCTGACTCAAGGGTTAAGGTTTATGTGATACCTACTGACGAAGAGATGTCGATTGCACGACAGACAGCATCAGCTATCTGAGAAAAAGCAGAAACGGTAACGCAGGCAGATCGTATGATTGGGCCTGCGTTATTTTTTTGTTTAAGATAGGGGACAGATGTGTTATAATTAGCTTTGCTGACCAGCGTTATAAGGTTGGCAAGATCATGGCAAGGAAGTATTAGGATGAACAAGACGGAAATAGCTGAGATAAAGAAGCAGTTTACCCCTGATAAATGTACCATTGAGCGTATATGTACCTGTTATGTGGGTACTGAGAAAGAGAAGAAGATAGTTTCAAGAGATTCCTTTTTATCTCTTCCCGAAGAAGAGATGCATAAGTATCTTGCTTTTTTTAAGAAGATTCTTACGGGAAGCATAGGCAAGACCATTATGCCGCTTGAATTTCCGCTTGCGGAGGAAGCAGCAGGAGGCAGGCAGGAATTTCTGATGAGATTAAGGGAAAGCGCCCTTACTGATGAAGATATTCTTGATGAGTTTTATAATAAGATAATCAACAATTATGATAATCCGGCAAAATACTGTATCCTTACGGTCTATGCATCGTATGATATTCCGGGAAAAGCCAGTGATGAGCTTGAAATGGATGATGCTTCGGATTATGTTTATAATTATATTCTTTGCTGTATCTGCCCGGTTGAGCTTTCAAAAGGAGAACTGGGTGTGGATGTGGAAAAGAACCGTATAGGCGAGCTTAAGCAGGAATGGGTGGTAAAGGCACCTGACAAGGGATTTCTTTTCCCGGCATTTACCGACCGGCAGACTGATATCCATGAGGTTCTTTATTATTCGAGAAAAAGCGAAGAGATCATGGAAGATTTCATTGCTGAAGTTTTTGGAGCAGAAGCGCCATTATCCGCAGGTACACAGAAAGAGTCGTTCCAGACCATTGTTTCCGACACAATGGGAGATGAGGGCGATATAGAGATCATGAAAAACATTCAGGAGTCGATCGCCGGGATAGTCGAAGAGAACAGGGAAAATCCCGAACCCGTAAAATTAAAGGCTCCTGAACTAAAGAAGATTCTGGCAGAGAGTGGTGCGAGTGCCGAAAAGCTGGAACATTTTGATGAGCACTTTGAAAATCTTGCAGGAGATGATGCTGAGATAATAATAAGCAATATTCAGGAGAAGAAATTCTCGGTAAAGACTCCCGATGTTGAAATACATGTGAGTCCTGAATATCTTAACAGGCTGGAGGCCAGAGTTATTGACGGCAAAAAGTGTCTTGTGATAGAAGTAGATGATAATGTGGAAGTAAACGGAGTTCCGGTTAAAACCATCGCTAACCGTATGGGAGGAGAGTTTTGAGGATAGGAAAAGGATATGACGTGCATGCTCTTGTTGAGAACCGCCGTCTGATATTGGGAGGAGTTGATATTCCTCATGAAAAAGGACTTCTTGGTCATTCTGATGCAGATGTCCTTCTACATGCGATAATGGATGCGCTTTTAGGAGCGGCAGCACTGGGAGATATCGGCAAACATTTTCCGGACACCGATCCGAAATATGAAGGTGCTGATTCGATGCAGCTTCTGAGGGAAGTCGGAGAAATGCTTTCCGAGAAGATGTATTTCATAGAGAATATAGATGCTACGGTCATTGCACAGAGACCTAAATTAAGACCTTATATAGACAAAATGACTGAGAACATAGCCGAAGCGCTTAAGATCGACATCTCTCAGGTCAACGTAAAGGCAACAACGGAAGAACACCTTGGCTTTACGGGAAGAGAAGAGGGGATAGCGGCAGAGGCTGTCTGTCTGCTTGCAAAACCCAGTGAGATATCGACTGATGTGACAGGGCCTCAGTGTGGTGGCTGCTACACAAGATAACTGCGGTAAACGTCAGTGACGGTTGCTGTAAAACTATGGGGGAAATGATTTTTATGAAAAAGAAAGCAAAAAATCCGATAGATGCTGTCGTTGATTATGTGCTTGCTGAAATTCAGATAGTAAAGGAGAGGGATCCTGCAATGCACTCTCCGTTTGAAGTATTCCTTTATGCAAGTTTCTGGGCAGTTCTATGGTACAGGCTTGCTCATCGTTTTTACCTGAAAAAGCACTATATTATAGCAAGGGCTATCTCACAGTATGCGAGGAATACAACCGGTATTGAAATACATCCGGGTGCAAAGATCGGAAAGGGCTTCTTTATCGATCATGGCGCCGGTGTCATTATCGGTGAGACAACAGAAATAGGAGATAACGTAACTCTTTTCCAGGGAGTTACACTGGGCGGTACCGGTAAGGAGTCAGGAAAACGTCATCCTACCATAAAAGATAACGTAATGATTTCGACAGGTGCAAAGGTTCTCGGTAGTTTTACTGTGGGTGAAAATTCCAAAATAGGTGCCGGTTCTGTTGTTTTAAGCGAGGTTCCGCCCAACTGTACGGTTGTCGGTGTTCCGGGTAGAATTGTAAAATATCATGATGCACATATTCCGAGAGAGGACATGGTACAGATAGATCTGCCCGACCCTGTTAAAGACGATATCACAGGCCTTAAGCATGCTAATTCGGAGATCACAAACAGGCTTCTTGAACTGGAAAGCATTGTCAAAAAGATGAGAAAAGAAAGAGGAACGTAATGAAGATATATAATACACTCAGCAGAAGAAAAGAAGAATTCAAGCCAATAGAGGAGGGCAAGATCAGCATGTATGTCTGCGGACCTACAGTGTATAACCTGATCCATATTGGAAATGCCCGTCCGATGATAGTT
>CAJORC010000043.1 GCA_905236615.1 uncultured Lachnospiraceae bacterium | reverse complement strand
TGGCGTATAGTACCTGAAAACAGGGTATTTCCCTGCGGAACGTAGGATATAAACTTTCTCACGCTCGAACTTATCCCGGCACGCTGTCCGTCTCCGTCATAATATTCGATCTGACCCTTATTTGAATTTATGAATCCTAAAAGACCCCTGATAAGGGTAGTCTTACCAATTCCCGACTTACCTATGATTGCTGCAAACTCCCCCGGTTTTATATCGAAGCTTACATCTTCGAGAATATTATCCTTATCATAAGCAAAAGACACATCGCTTACTTCCAGTCCTACAGTATCTCCCATGGAAACACTGTCATCCTTTTTCTCAACAGGAATATCCTGAATATCCATGATCCTTCCTGCAGCAGAGAAAATAGAAACGACTCCCGGCAGTTCCCTCGTCATGCTTGCGATCGGTGCCTGAACTCTCCCGAAGAGGCTCAGGAAAAGAGTCATTGTACCAAAGGTAATCTCACCCTTTGCAATCTGCCATGAAGCATAAACAAAGGCAAACATATATCCAAGCTGGAACGTTCCCGAAAAGATGACATTCGAGAGTGCTGAGAACTTACTCTTCTTCCAGACCCAGAAAAACCTGTCTTCTCTCAGTTCTGTAAGTCTGTCAGAAAAGCGTTCCTCATTTGAAAAAGCCTTAACTATCAATATATTTGCAAGACTTTCCTGAATGAAAGACCTGTAAGCCGTCTCGGTCTCCAGAACCTTTACCTGAAGCTTCTTCAGCTTCTTTCCGACAAAATAAGCCAGCACCAGTCCCACAGGTGTCAGGAAAAGCGCACTGACAGCAAGCAGCGGAGAATTCACATAGAGAGTAACAAAGACCATGACAAGCTGGATCATGAGCACGATAATATTCGGAATGACATTTACCATACCGTTTGCCACATTTCCGGCATCACTGGTCATTCTCGTCATCATGTCACCGGTATGAAATTTCTGCGTTCCGAGCCATTCAGATGTAAGCAGTTTATCATAGACCTGCTTTCTGATACCGAATGTATATTTCTCGTTCAGCATGGATATGGCAAGATTGGTTACGGTATCTATCAGAAGCATTGCTACCATGAGAACCATAAAAACCGCAATCGCCGTGCCTGTGATATGACCGCTGCCTGCCATATCAATAAGCTTCTGGGATGCTATCGAAGAATAGATTGAAACGTAAGTAAGACCCACGCTTATGAGCATCAGCAGTCCGATCTTCCACAGATGCGGCTTGGTATATTCCATGAGCCACTTGAAATAATCCCTGCCTCTTTCTTTCTCTGCTTTATATTTTGCAATGTATTTCTTTATCTTCTTCATTTCCTCAACCTGCTAAAAACCTTTTTGGCTGCCCTTTTTATATCCTGTGATAAAGCAAAAGCTATATATTCCGATTTAATTTCCATTCCGGAAAAGAGCTCGAGCGCCTGCTTTACCCGCTCATCTGAAATTACTTCTTTTTTCCATTTCGAATTATCCTCCACCGTCCAGCCATATTCATTCCTTATGCCGTAAATCTGGCGGATATAGAATACTATCCAGTAATGAAATGCTCTTTTCTGCACCGCATCATAAATCCCTGCATTCTTAAGTGCTTTCTTATAATTATTGAAAATCTTTATTCTGTTCGAAAGCTCGTCCCGACAATCCTTTATCGTCTTGTTATGAACCCGTGAAAGCGTGCTCCTATCCTGATAACAATAATTATAAAGCCTGTCTTCTATAATATTAACCTTCCGTGCCATCCTCAAATAATCAAGTGAGAATACAAAGTCTTCCCCCAGAGTGATGTCTTCATGAAATCTGACCGGTCCGGCTTTAATTATCCTGCTCTTAAATATCTTATTCCAAAGCACCCCGAAATAATGGTGCCCGGGGTCTTTCAAACTGTTCTCTATATATCTTCTTTTAGTTATAAAACCGCTTTTCTGAAGCTTTTCAACAGGAAATTCTTTTCCGTAAATGATCCTTGTATATGAACTTACCGCCATATCACAGTCTTCCGAAATCTCAATAGCTCTGACCATGCGCTCAATACAGTTCTTTTCAAGAAAGTCATCCGCATCCGCAAACATAACATAATCACCGCTGATATTCTTCAGTGCCTCATTCCTCGCATGGGACACGCCTCCGTGTTCTGCGGAAATAAACCTGACCTTATCCGTTTCGGTCATGAGTGCCTTTACTTTTTCAGCCGTATTATCACGAGACCCGTCATCGACTATCAAAATCTCAAAGTCGCTATAGGTCTGCGAGAGGAGCGACCTTACACATCTGTCAATTGTCGCTTCACAATTGTATACCGGTATGATTACTGAAACTTTCATTCTTTGTCTATGATCCCGACATTTTTCATCAT
>CAJORC010000042.1 GCA_905236615.1 uncultured Lachnospiraceae bacterium | reverse complement strand
GAAGTGCTGTACAGCCTCTGACGTAATACTGCTCCTCTGTCATTCTCTCAATTTTTTCAATTGGAACCCTGTCATGAATCACTTCGCAAACATCATCGAAAAGAACTGTTGACACCAACGCTTTCTCCCCGGTTTTCTTCTGCTTTTCCATCATAGAATTGAAACCACCTATTGTATCAGCTTCAAGTCCGCTCATTGATCCGCTTCTATCCAAAATGTAGATTATCTCAGTAATATTTTTTGCCATACCACGTATCCTCCTTTTAAGCTTTGATACTTGTTTCTCCTGATGATTAGATGATACCTCATTGCCAAAGAAAAAAGGTCAACCCGCAGTTGACCTTTTTATCATCCGTTTGAAAGCGGGTCCAATCCGTAATCAAACAGTACCATATTAATTTTAATTACGCTGTAGTCGGAATGTTCTATGAAATACTCTACGACCAGATCCGTCTGTGATATAGGCGACAATGCATATCCGGCGATTTTCAAGAAATCTATAGTTTCATCCATGCTTAGTTTCAATCCTATCGCCAGTGCAAGAACCGTTTCCTTTGTTGGTTTTGTTTTTCCGTTTATGATTTTTGAAAAAGCCTGCTTTGAAATAGTTGCTACGGAATATACCTCCGAATTCTTAAGTCCTTTCTTATTTATAAGCTTTTGCAGGTGATTATGAAAAGATTCTTTATAAATTCCCCTTATCTTTTCATCCAACGAATCTTTTTCAGTTAGTTTCTCCCTGCTTCCTGCAGTTACTGCCTTTGATGATTTCTTATTAAGTCCACCTACGAACGGAATTGATCCTGCTGAAACCGCCTTCACTACAGATATTTCTTTTCTTAATATTCTTGAAGCAGAATCATCTGTCGTTTCATCAGTTATTCTGCCTTTAGGATATTCCTCATCGAGTGCATCTGAAACATACCTATCATCGATATAGCTTGAAACATTCTCTACAAGCTCACCGGATATCTTTACGGCATTTGACCCAAACACGACAAGCAGTATGTCCATATCGTGTTCTTCAAGAAATTTTGTAAAAGCGTCAACCGCAATTTCAATCCCTATCTTTTTAGGAAATCCGTAAAAGCCTGTTGCAAGCAACGGAAAAGCTATTGATTTACACTTCTTTTCTGAAGCCAGTTTTAGGGATTTTTCATAGCACTGTCTTAAAAGCTCTACTTCTCCGTTTTCTCCGCCTTTCCATTTCGGTCCACTTACATGAATTATATACTTTGCATCTAACGCAAAGGCTGGTGTAATTCCAGCCTCGCCCGGCTCTAGTCTCCCGATCTTGCTTCTCGCAGCTAAAAGTTTCTCCTTCCCAGCTGCCTCGTATATGGCAGAATCTACTCCACTTCCAATTGCAACATTTGGATTTGCAGTATTTACTATGGCATCAGCCTTTACCTTCGTAATATCATTTCTGATAATCTTAAACGGCATGGCATTTCCTCACAGTTCTTATAATATTTCTTCCCATTCGCTTTCCTTAAATCCTGTCAAAACCTTTTTATCTGTAATGAGCAGAGGTCTCTTAACGATCATTCCATCTGAAGCAAGAATCTTGAATTGTTCATCCTCACTCATATCCGGCAATTTCTTTGACAATTCCATCTCTTTGTATATTTTTCCGCTTGTATTAAAAAACTTTTTCAGCGGAAGCCCGCTCTTCTCATGAAGTTCTCGCAGCATATCCTCGTCAGGATGATTTTCCTTAAGATCAATCTTCTCATATTCGATTTTATTATCATCAAGCCATTTAAGAGCTTTCTTACATGTAGTGCATCTAGAATAACAATATACTTTAATCATAGATCACATCACCTCATAATTATCTTTCCCCAATAGGAGTAACACTTACAACAGCAGGAATACTTCTTCCTTTCATATCATATATCGTCATATGAAAACAAAATAATTATTCTTAATTAGCAATGTACAAAATTTAAGTCATGTGAATCAATTTTTGTTGACAGTCCATTGAAAAATCGCTATAGTTTCAAGTTGGCATTAAAGAAAATAACGAGGATTAAGAAGATGTTTAAGAATTTTAAGGGAATAATAATGACAACTGCCGGAGCTGCCTGCTGGGGACTTTCAGGTTCTGTAGGACAGTATCTTTTCGATGTGCAGCAGATGGACAGTCGCTGGCTTGTCCCGATACGATTAGGATTAGCGGGTATTATTCTTCTGATATATTGTATGATGAGATACGGGGCAAAAACATTTGCTCCTTTCAAAAGGAAAGAAAGTGCTCTGATCCTGCTTTTATATGGAATTACAGGAATATCCGCCTGTCAGTTCTTCTATTTTTTGACCATAGAATTATCTAACGCAGCTATGGGAACGATACTTCAGGATCTTGCACCTGTTTTTATCCTATTCTATACCTGCCTGTCAATGCGAAGGCCTCCTAAAATGCTTGAAATCGGCTCGATAATTATTGCGCTTGTCGGAGTATTCTTCCTTACGACTCATGGTAATATAGGAAACCTTTCCATAGGTCACGATGCACTTATATCAGGAATTCTAAGTGCCTTTTGTGTCATGATCTATAACGTTCTGGCTCCAAAACTTTCTGATGAAATTCCGCTCATAGCTGCACAGGCATGGTCATTTACTCTTGGCGGAATTATATTGGGCATACTATTCAGATCATGGACAATAGTTTATCATCCAAATATTTACGGACTTGCCGGAATTGCATTTGTTGTGATCGTTGGCAATATTGCAGCATTCTCTTTATATATAAGCGGAGTAAAGATCATAGGCCCGCAGAAAGCATCACTTTACAGCTTTGCAGAACCCATAACAGCCACACTGATCTCTGCCGTGGTGCTTCATACAGATTTTACGATATGGGATATTCTTGGATTTTCCTTAATATTCATGATGCTCTGGCTTATTACCCTAAATCAGCGTTACACAACAAATGCATTGACAGACCAAAAATAATACAGCTGCTTCTATTTAAGAATCAACAATTTTGTTGATTCTTAAAACAGATCCAGCATACTGTCCAGATATATTTCTTCCCTGACTATAAGCTGATACTCGGGTCTTGTCATATAATACAGCAGAAATTCCAGAATTATTGCACTTCCCAGACTGCGTCCCTCTATTTTGAAATTAGAAAAACCATTAGAGGCGTATATATTTTGAATATCATCAATTCCAATAAATCCCGGATTTTTCATTGCATCTGAAAACCGGTATCCTCTGCCTGCATCAGGTGAAACGCAGATATGGTCTTCACATTTCTCCCCAAGATTTTTCCGGCTGACATTCTCATAGCATCTCTTTCTGTCATAACAGCCATACCAGCAGCATTCATTACACAGAAATTCAACTTTTTGCTTTTGAACATCAGACAATGCATTCAATCTTGAATATTCCTTATTCAGTCTGAAATCAGGAACCACATAACGGAATTCCCTACGATCCAATTCTTCCTCAAACTGCGAAAAATCGGTCAGAACTTTAGTTGTAGACGAAATAAAATAATACCCCGGATAATTGGTTCTTATATAATTCAGCAAGGTATCAGAATGAATGATTATACCGTTTCGTGTTCCGGAATTTTTTTCAAACACTGCACAGAGATTATTGCATCGTTTATCTGCAAGATGCTGTTCTGAGAGCAATGAATTGCTGAACGTCAGACGGGCTGATATATCATATTCATTCATTAATGCAGCGACATTTTCCGGCTCTTCTTCTCCGAAGCCTGCACGCCCGCCTCCCCATACACAGTCTCCCGGAGCACCGTATACAGAACCAATCTCACACCATTCATAAAAATACTCCCTATGCTCTCTGAAAAGCCTCAGGAACTCCTTATATAAATCATAAAATTCAAATAATCCGGGAAGATGATAATAAATTTTCTTTTTCAATACGCTATGATCCATAATCGCCTCCAAATATAATTTTAACTCTATGCTCTTTTTTTATGAAGATTTAATTTCAGTATACAAAAATCTTATTGAAATTCATGCCAAAGAAGATATCATGATTCGAGGAGCAATGCTGCATGATTTTTACTTATATGACTGGCATGAAAAAAATCATGACTGGCATGGTTTTACACATGCTGACCGGGCAGTGGAAAATGCAAAAAAGCATTTAAATATAGGCGAGGAAGACCGGAACGTATAAAAAGTATGCTTAGCCGGAAAAAAAATAACAAATAATAAACACCTACCCCCATTTTTTAATTTTCTTATCCGTAATTATATAACAGAAGGATAAAAAACATAAAACAAATTAATTAAATGGAGGAAAATATCATGAAAAAAAGACTTTTTACTTTAATTACCAGCGGCATACTTGCATTATCAATCAGCAGTTCTGTATATGCAGCAGTTCCTGCTTCCGTTGTAAGAACGAGGACTCAGAATATAACAGCTTCTGCCACTCCGGCTGCCGACCAGAACAAGTATGACGAGAAAGAAAGGAAGGAACTTACAGAAAAATACGGACAGGAGGATTACCTCAACGTAGATGCTATACAGACTCAGATAAACGCTGTTTCCGACACGAGCCTGAAAAAATCATTAAATAAACTCCTCAAGGCGTACAGCAAGGCTCTTACAGCCGAAGCAAAGGCTCTTGCAAAGACTTCCACCAGTGAGAGCAAGCTTGCATCACTTCATAATGCTGTCTTAACCGCAAGAACAAATCTTGTCAATGCCCTTATTGCTGCAAACATTAATCCAACACCATATATGCAGCAGCCGGTTCAGAAGTAATTTGTTCTCCCGAAAGGAGTTTTTATCAATGAGGAGTATTATCGCAAAAGGGCTTATTGCCATATGTTCATTCAATCTGGTTTTCGGTTCAACTGCAGCCTATGCTGCAGTTGATACCATATCTGCTGACTCGGTCGAAGATCTGACATCAAGCATAAACACCCTGTCATGCCAGGCATCTGACAACTACAACATCATATTTGACGGAAACAGTATCGACGCTGACGGTCTGATCGTTACGGAAAGCGACTCTCTTTCTTATGTAACTATTTCAGCAAATGGAATCTATAATTTATCAGGAAGCGGCAAGAACGTTTATATTAACCTGAGCAAATCCGTTGATGCCAGATTTGTTTTTGATAATCTTGAAATCGATAATTCCGATGCTGAAAGCTATTTCATCACTGCCGGTAAAAAGGCAGCTAATTCAGCCATAAGTATTGAACTTTCCGGTGAGTCATCGATTAAAGGAGGTGAAGGCGCTTTTTCCGCTAAATATAGTGAAATCAATATTTCCGGTGACAGCCTGAATATTGATTCCTCAGCTGACGACGCGATAAAGGCAAAGGATGGAACCGTCAATATAAGCAGTGGTAATATTAATATCACTGCTTGTAAAGGAGATGGTATCCAGGCTGAAAATATAGATATATCCGGCGGCGAAATATACATTTCCACTTATTATGAAAACGCAGCTACGGGATTCTATACAAGCGGCAGTTACTCCTCCGGAAGTTCCACAGCTTACAACTATCTTTGGGAATCCGGAAATTACAAATATGAACGTGTAAATCTTGATCTCGGAAGTCACAAAGGTATCAAGGCCGGTACCAAAGCAAAAACCATAAAATTCAAAGACGGAACAGATGACATAAGCGTAGAATCCTCCGGCAGCTTAAAAATTACCGGCGGAACAATAGTAATAGATACAACTGCAAGCGGCTTGAAAGCAAACAGCATCACAGGTTCAGGCTATTCAGCCGCTGGAACAGGCACTTATATAATCGGCTCACCTGACGATGCAATCGCCTCAAATGCAGATATCGAAATATCTGATGCCAAACTCACTCTGAACGCAGCAGATGACGGAATCTCCGCTTCAGGAACAATAGTGATAGATGGCTCATCTGACATTGAAATAAAGAATGCTTATGAAGGTATAGAAGGTCAGACAGTTAAAATCGGTGAATCCGGAAGCAGCACACCAAACATAACAATCTGTTCAAATGATGATGGAATAAATACTTCCGGCAAGACACTAACCTACACTTATGACAGCTACGATGAATATGATGACAACGATGGCGATCTCTATTACACAAAGAAATCATATTCTTCAGACTCCGGCAATAACCTCTATCTCTATAGCGGAAACCTTGTTGTAAAAATTGATAGTGAAAACTCAAAAAATATCTCTCTGCCAAACGGAAGTAATTCATCTTTAAAATCTCTGACTTATAAAGCATCAGGAGATGGTATTGACTGCAATGGCTCTTTTTATCAGTATGGCGGCCAGACTTATATTTACGGACAGTCTTCAGGTGATAACTCTCCAGTCGATACTAATGACGGATTCCGCTTTAATTCAGGTTCTTCGATATTAGGAACCGGAGTTGACGGAATGAATGAAGCAACCCCGGATTCAGGTGATGGTATTTATATCACTTACGGTTCATCAACAGGCAGAACTCCCGGTAACAACCCGGGTAACGATCCCGGAAACAGACCCGGCAATGGTGGCAGCAGCTACAGTGCAGGCCAATACTGGATGGTTTCTGACAGCGATGGTAATACGATAGATTACGGAATTCTTAATTACGCAGGACAGTTTATCGTTTATGGTTCACCAAAACTTGAAAGCGGAAAAAGTTACACGCTTTCCGTAGTTGACAACAAGCCTGAAACAGACAGTCAGGGTGGCGATAATAATGATAGCAGCGACAATAAAAGCCTTAGCAACAATACTGTTAAAACAACGATAAAAATAGCCGACAGAAGTTACAGTGTTCAATATAAAAGCAGCATATCTTATAACGGAAAAAGAATTAAAATTGATGACTTTCAGATTGACGGGCAGACCGTCGGAAACAGTCTCAGCGGAAATGTAATCTTCAAAAAGCTTAAATACAAAAAAAACAAAAACATAGGAACAGCCTATGTATATCCCGTATTCAAGGCTGCATCAGGCGCTGACTCAAGTCTGAAATCTGCAATAAAAACCGCCAACAAAACTCTGAAATCCTCACCTTTGGAATTCAGTATAGTTCAGTGTGCACTGGATTCATCTGCAATATCAGGCACCGCAACATATAAAAGCTCCTCCGGGAAATGGTCTTTTAACTTGAAAATGGCACTGTCAACAGGCAGCAGCATAAGGCTGAAAAAGTCTGACTTCGACGTCATCAGCAGCTCATATGATGAAGCATCTGCTACTGTTCAGATACAGGGAAAAAACAATTTCACCGGAACAGCAACAATAAAAAATATAGTGGTAAAATAATGTCAATTTCAGATTTTTGATTTCAAAAAAGACATACTTTTATGATACACTGTTCTTATGAATGACATAGTTATTGCCGCAAAGGCTGATGAAAAAAGCCGAGAGGACTTTATAAAAGATAATGAGCAGATCATTTTACGGATTGCTTCCAGAGTATGCGGAAAATATCTGACAAAAAACGATGATGAATGGTCTGTATCGTTACTTGCATTTAACAAAGCCATAGATTCTTACTCAGATAATAAGGGAGAGTTTATGGCTTTCGCTTCGCTTGTAATAAAAAGATCACTTATCGACCATTATAGATTTGAAAAAAGATTCTCCCCTGAGGTGCTCACAGATGATGAGGTACTTCAGGGAAATGGTCGATATGAGGACGACAGTGAGGTCATGAAAGCCGTCTCCAGGGACGGTCGATATGAATACAATAAAATCGAAAGACAGATCAGCCTGAAAGAAGAAATTGTTGAAGTAAATGAAAAATTAAAGAAATATGGCTTTTCCTTTAGCGACCTTGCCGGCGCATCGCCAAAAGCCGGAAAAACAAAAACCGAATGCGGCAAGGCCATAAGATGTATCCTCGATGATGAAAAAATGACATCAGCAATTGTCGAAGGTGGAAAACTCCCGATTGCAGACATTATTAATGAAACCGGCTTAAAAAGAAAACTTTTGGATAAATACAGAAGATATATCATAATGGCAGTAATAATACTAAACGGGGAATACCCATTACTTGCAGATTATCTTGAATATGTAAGAAAGGAGGGGGACAGCTAATGAAAGCGGTTGTGCTTGAGATAACAAAGCATAAAGCAACTGTTATGACATCAGATGGTGATATCATAAATGTTCGAAACAAGGATTATGATATCGGTCAGGAAATAATTCTGAATGATGCTAAAAAGGTAAAGATATTCCGCTATGCGCCTGTCTGGGCTGCGGCTGCAGTTATTTTCATCAGTCTGTCGATTGGAGGCTATAGCTACTTATCTCCTTTCGGAACGGTAAGCCTTGATGTTAATCCCTCTATTGAATATTCAATAAACCGTTATGACAGGGTACTGAACGTCACCGGAGTGAATGATGATGGTCAGGATATTGTATCATCAATTAACCTCTCCGGTCTGATAAATAAAAATATTGAAACTGCTATTGATGAAACTATAGATCAAATTGATAAAAATGGATTCTTTACAAACGAGAACGATAATTATGTCGTAGTTACAGTCAGCAGTAAAAGAGAAGAACATGCTTCCCGCCTTAAAGAACGTTTAGACAGAAATTCCGAGAAATACGGAAATATCACTACCATTACAGAGGCAGTGTCCGAAGAAGCTGTATCAGAAGCCCACAAAATGGGATTATCCGCCGGTAAAAAGATGATGGTGGACAGGCTTGATTCACTTTCTAATGATTCCATTGACAGGAAATACTGGAACGAAAAAAGTATCAGAGATATTGTCAGGGAATATGACCGAATTCAGGAATTGCATTCCTCTTCAGATACAGATTCAGATTCAAATACAGATTCAAATTCAAATATTGATAATGATTTTAATATGGACATGAATTCTAATACAGATGCAAAGTCAGGTGACAATCAGGATACAGATGAAGAAAAAAATAAAGATGTTACTCCTGCAGCAGATGAATCCGGTAAAAAGCCTGAGGATATTGAAAATCGCACTGTAAATGATGTTCCCGATATTGAGAAAAATACTAACAGTGAATACCGGGATTCTGATTCAAAAGCACCCGAAATTGAACAGCCTTCTAAGGGGGATCAGGAAATGAACAACGACCATACTTCTCCTGGTGATAACAAAGATCCGACTCCACCGGATGACGCATCTAAACCGACTCAGAATCCACCTGATAATGATTCTCCGCCTGAACCTATGATACCGTAGCAGACCACGGATTTCCAATCTAACGTTGGCGTTTATGCTTTTTAAGCATCTACGCCAACGTTAAAACATTCCATGCCTTTGGGCATCATTTCTTTATCTTCTCAGATTCAAAGAAATCTTTTACCGACTTCAATAATTCTTCCTTTCCCATTGATTTCAAAAGATAGCCGTTCGGTTTTAATGCCAGAACTTTCATTACACTTTCTTTATCCCCTTTTCCTGTCAGGAAAATAACCGGAATTCCCGAAGTTCCCGACTCACTTCTTATCATTTCAAGAACCTGCGGCCCACTTGTAACCGGCATCTCATAGTCCAAAAGTATCAGATCCGGTTCGTTTTTTGCAAGATAGGTTATTGCCTGCATTCCTGAATTAACTATGATAACTCTGTATTTTTCATCAAGCCATGACTTTACCATAGTCAGAAATGTGGGATCATCATCTACCAAAAGAATTTTTTTTCTTCTTGATATTTCATCATTCATTGAAAGAATGCTCTGCATCTGCTCGGATACTTCCTTAACTTTCAGAGGTCTTTCAAAGTGCATTTTTATATACTGCTCAGGAAGTGTTTTTATGAGAACGCTATGTTCAGTTACATCACCGATAGTACAAAGTATCTTTTCGTATTCTATGCAGAGATCTTTAAGATATATCAATACATCGCTTATCTCCTCAAGATAATTTCCCAGATAGAAAAGAAATACTCCCGGATTTTCTTTATACTTTTCAAGTTCACTGATCTTCGGCTCAACATTTATTACATTGATGTTGACTTCTTTAAGGCTTTTGCACAATGCATCAACCATAAACGTTGATCCCCTGCTGATAAGAACTAAACTATTATCCATCTGTCCTCCAATCATCCTAAATCTGACAAAACACTGCCTATCTCATCCCAATCTGCGTGTGCAACAGCTGTTTTCAGTCTTTTGATCTTTTCCTCACTTTCTTCCGGTATCCTATAATCGTTAAGACTGTCAACTATATACTTAACACTGTCATAATCAAAACTTGCCGAAAGTTCCTTAACTGATTCTATCGCCTCTTCCAATGCTGACGTCTCGATCAACGGAAGATCATCCTTATCTGCCGTCAGTTCTTTTTTCTTTTCATTTATCTCATCAGAAAGTTCCTTATAAAGCCTTAATAGTTCCGGTGTTTTCTCTCTTATCAGGGCTGTATCTTCCATATCTCCGGCTTTTTCAAGTTTTTCCGCCAGCTCAGATAATTTCGGTGCACCTATTATCCTTGCCGAACTCTTCAATGCATGAACCTTTATTGTATAATCCCTGATATTATTATTATTAAGATATTCATTTATAAGCTCGTAATTTTCCTTTGCCGACCCGGCAAAAGACTCTACCGCATTGAGGAAAACATCTGCAGAACCACAATTTCTGATACCTTCTGTTCTGTCAAGCTTTTCAACTTCCATGAGCCAGTCAGGTAAAAGATCATCATCCTTTTTCTCTTCACTGTCTGAATCTGCAATCTTAACCTTATCCCCCGGAAGATACTGCAGCATCATGCTTTCAAGCTTATCAGACATTATCGGTTTGGTCAGATAATCATTAAATCCTGCTGCGATATACTGTTTTCTTGCCCCCGAGACGGCATTTGCCGTAAGGCTTATCGTTATAGTATCATGATTGGGATTATCTTTCTCTTCTTTTAGTTTCTGTAAAGTTTCAATTCCGTCCATTTCCGGCATTCTATGATCCAGAAAAATAATATCGTATTTTTTCAGACGGCTTTTTTCCAGGCATTCCATGCCGCTTGAAGCTTTATCTATATTTACAAGAGTCTTTTTCAGAAGTCCTTCAAAAACCTCAAGGTTCATTGGAGTATCATCCACAACAAGAACATTGGATTCGGGAGAAGTGAATCTCTCATGATAATTTTCACGATTCTCTAATGACTTCTTGTAGCTCTCCATATAATCGCCAATGGGTTCCCACTTAATTACCTTCTGCCTGATGACAAAATGAAAATCACTTCCGCTCCCATACTTGCTTTCAACCTCGAGAGAACTTCCCATAAGTTCAAGCAGCCTTCTCGTTATATCAAGTCCAAGTCCGGTTCCTTCCACATTTCTGTTTCTGACTTCATCCACACGCTGAAATGCAGCAAACATTTTCTCTATATCTTCTTCCCTGATCCCGATTCCCGTATCCTTAACGGAAACCGCCAGTTCAGCCTCATCTTCAGCCGTTTTTTCGCTTCTGATTTTAAGTGTCACCGAGCCCTTTTCCGTATATTTTACTGCATTCGTCAGTATATTAGTGATAACCTGCTTCAGTCTTATCTCATCACCATTCAGCACACTCGGAATATTTTTATCTATATCTGCAATGAGTTTAAGGTTTTTGGCTCCGGCTCTTGGCTTTATCATATTTACCAGATCATTTATAACCGAAGAAAAGTCATAATCCACATTAACGATATCCATTTTTCCTGCCTCGATTTTTGAAAAATCAAGGATATCATTAACAAGACTCAGAAGTGTATTTCCGGCAACCTTGATATTCTGTGCATACTCAAGGAGCTGATGATCTTCACATTCCCTCAGTATCATTTCGTCCATTCCGAGAACTGCATTTATCGGAGTCCTTATCTCATGTGACATGTTAGACAGAAAATTACTCTTTGCCTCATTGGCAGCTTTCGCTTCTTTCACAGCATCTACAAGTTCACCGGTCATTGCCTTAAGGAAATGCGAAAGCCTTTCGTGCAGAGGAATAACTCCCTCATGAACATGCTTTACTTTTGGAAGCTGGATAAACGTGCTCTGTTCACTTCCAAGTCCTTCCCTCATTCCGACTGCAACAAGTGCGCTGTTCAGCATTCCTCCCTTTCCCTGATATTTATGTATCTCACCCATCCCGAATATAAGGTAGGGAGCCTCTATCCTGCCTTCGGAATAATATTCAACCTCAATTTTATAATCATCCTGAAGAAAGCTGAATCTGTTTCCGCAGATTATGAGTGACAGGTTCTCTGCCCCAAAAGCTGCCATTCTTCCCGCAGCATTTCTGGTTTCCGCCAAAATCTCTTCGTAGTCTCCATAAGAAAACCGGACTTTTTCACCCGGCTGCAGATCCCCCTCAAGATATACCATCCCATTCTCCGCATATCCTGAAGGTGTTCTGGCGATATGTACTCCGTTTCTCTCAACTATCAGAGGAAATTCACCAATATTTGCAACAAAAAACTTATTCGGTCTTACTCCCAGATACTTATAGTAGATATCCAGAGGCTTTTCATTATCAAGCGAACAAAGCAGCGTCCTGCCTTCATCGGTAACTTCACAGGCAGATACATCCATATATTTCCCTACAGGCTTCCAGCCTAAAAGATACTCGCTGTAAACATAAAGATCCTTACCCGAATAAACCACAGCTGACACACCGGAACCTATAAAATCACTGTTTATTACGATAGCATCATCATCTTTGACTGCTACATAACCATTCACAAAATCTATTGAATTTGCATGTGCAACCGCTCCAAATATAGGAATATCCTCAAGTCCCTCAGAGAGAATATCGATGAATTCTGAAACAGAGTATTTAAGCCATGCAAAATAAATTTCCACGCCCTTTACATCATCTATTCTCTTAATTTCTTCTCGAAGTTCTTTTGCATATTCCAGAGAATCCTTTACAAATGTTGGCGAAAACCTTTCAAAACACTTTCCCAGAAATACGGTTTTTGATTCGGTCATTCCAACAAATTTCAAATAAAGGATCTTTATATCTTTATTTCCGCCATATGTGATCATCCCACCTGAAGACATTCCGTTGATCTTAAACTTCGGGAAGTATTCCTTCAGCAGTCCTACTGTTTCACAGACTTCAGACTCTGTCAGATTAGCTACCATAGTTGTGATACTACCGTCTTCAAAAGCAGCAAACTCTTTCCTGATATCAGGGAGTTTTTCCTTTAATTCATTAACATTTCTCGGTAAAAAAGTTTTCTGATACATATAACTACCCCATTAATCTGCCGTACAAAACCTTACTAATCCAATTATATTATAAGCCATATCTCGTTCTGATGCTGTTTTTCCCTAAATACAAAATTTAATTAAAACTAACACGGTTACAGTCCCTGAATAACTTTTAATCTTAACCTCATTTACATTCTCAAATTTTGAAAAGTCTTACAATAACTGCCATCAGCTGGATTTACGCTTAAAGCTACATGCCACTTGTGTTTCCTTTCCTTATTTTTGATATTCTCCGACAGGGCTGTTGTTATACTGTTTGACAGATACATACTGCCTGAACCCTTTTCATCCTTCATTCTCTCTTTCTTAATAT
>CAJORC010000041.1 GCA_905236615.1 uncultured Lachnospiraceae bacterium | reverse complement strand
CGAACTGGCAGAAGCATGAGAAACTCGGAAAATCAATGATTGACGGATTTAAGGCAAGTGGGATAAAGATCAGCGGAAGTGGGGAAGTTCCAATAGATCTGACACAGACATCATACTCAACTGTTCCGTCCATAGATCTGGAAGTTGGCGACAGGGCATCGGATCATTCTGACGGAGCTGTTTCAAAAATTGCAGCAGGGATCGTCAGAGGAATCAATGAATTTTATATGTTATAATTGGTATATAGAAGACTTTACAAAGAAAGGACGCAGTATGAAGATTGGAATAGTTGGCAGCGGAAAAATTGTTCATGAAGCATTATTTGCAATCGAGGATATAAAAGAAATAGAATTATCTGCAATCTATGTGCGTCCGCACAGTAGGGACAAAGGCGAAGAGCTTGCAGAAAAATATGGCATAAAGAGCGTTTTTACCGATTATGATGAGTTTCTGGAAAAGAGCGGAACTGATACGGTATATATCGGACTTGTGAACAGTGCTCATTTTGAATATTCTAAAAAGGCCGTTCTTTCGGGAAAAAATGTGATACTGGAGAAACCTTTCACAACGACGGCGGCCGAAGCGCAGGAGCTTGTTGCGCTCGCACGGGAAAATAATCTGTATGTTCTTGAAGCAATTACGGTTCTTCACAACAGTTTATATGAAAAGGCAGTAGAGAACCTTGAAAAGATCGGCAGAATAAGGATTGTTCAGTGCAATTATTCACAGTATTCCTCAAGGTATGATAATTATCTCAAGGGAATCGTAGCACCTGCCTTTGATCCGGCTTTAGGCGGCGGTGCCGTGAGTGACATTAATTTATACAATATATATTACTGCGTAGGACTCTTTGGTGAACCTGAGGAAGCATCTTATTTCTGCAACAGAGGTTTTAACGGTGTGGATACTTCGGGAATCGCGGTATTTAACTATCCGGAGTTTGTAGCATCCTGCGTCGGGGCAAAGGATTCGGGAAGTCCGTCTTTTGTCTGCATACAGGGTGAAAAAGGATTCATGAAATTCGAGGGTACTCCGAATACTCCTTCAAAACTGCATATTGAATATCAGGAAGAGGGAGAAGCTTCGGAGAAACTAAATGCTTCGGGTGCTGTTGAAAGAAATATGAAGATTCTCGAATTTGAAAGAGGAGATATAAAGCATCGTATGACACAGGAATTCGTCGACTTTGAAAGGATAATAGCCGAAAAGGACGATCAGGCTGCAGATCATTATATGGAAAAATCTCTTGAAGTCATGAGGGTCCTTGAAAGTCTTAAAAAAAAATTGAGAATAAGCGGCAGAAATTCTGAATAGCACAGTATATATGGTTAAGAGGAGTATGGGAAAAGATGTTTTTTCTGATAAAAGATACATTAAAGGAGATTTCAAAAGAGAACATAGAAAACAGTTCAGAACAGTACGTTGCTATTCTTACATCAAATGAGTGGAGTCATAACAAAGATTCATTTGATATGGGTATTGATCTGGAAAGCGATGTAAAGGAAATATTTACTACCAAAGCGGAAGTCAATTACGATTCGCTGACAGGATCCTTTTTTATTCCGGACAGGAACGATCTTTCATCAGAAAGCAGATTTGCCTTTGCACTGGACGAAAAGGGTGTGGTATTTATTGATGATACCGGGCTGGCAGAGAAGTATATCAGGAATATCCAGAACACGAAAAAATGGCGCCTGCCCAGTCTGGAAAGGTTTATATATGATTTTCTGGATCAGATCGTAAAGGATGATCTGAGGCTCATGGAGAGATATGAGCGTGAACTGGATGCAATGGAAAATGCCATTCTGAATGAGGAAAAGGTATTGGCCTCGGAGCGTGTGAACGAGATAAGAGGCGATATAAGAGACCTTCTTATCCATTATGAACAGCTTATGGATCTTGGACAGGAGCTTGAAGAAAATGAAAATAATTTCTTCAGATCGGACAATCTGAGATATTTCAAACTTTTCTTAAACAGGATAGCAAGACTTCGTGACAGATCAATATCACTGCAGGACTATACCATGCAGATAAGGGATCTTTACAAATCGCATCTTGATATAAAGCAGAACAGGATCATGACTGTACTGACAGTGGTTACAACGATTTTTATGCCGCTGACACTTATCGTCGGCTGGTATGGTATGAATTTCAAATATATGCCGGAACTTGAATATTGGTGGAGTTATCCTCTGGTTGCGGTTATAAGTTTTATCATAGTATTGGGAAGTCTGTTGTTTTTCAAGAAAAAGAAATGGTTGTAGGAGGTGTTTCATATGAAGGATATGTATGAACTCGATGATCAGGAACTGGCTAAAGTTACAGGTGGAAGAGGCGGCGGAATATTTAATGCAAAAGATATATCCGGTGCGGATAAAGAAAAACACTGGGAAGTCATTGATGCAAAGGGTGATGTTGTAGCACGCTGTTCGAGCAGGGATGAGGCTATTTTCCAGGCCGGACGCAACGATCTGGATTATAAGGAAGTAAACTGGAATGATGTTGTAAAAATGCGCGGATGATTAGAAACTAAAGGATATCTTTGCTTATATAGAGCAGAGATATCCTTTTTTGCAGAAGTCTTTTTAAATAACCTGCAGGAGATTTAAGCTTTTATCCATGATAACGATGTCAGCATAGGCACCGGGTTCAAGTGAACCGATAGAGGGGAATTCTTTTATAAAATCAATGGAACCTTCGATTTCGGGTGCTATTGTTATCAGTTTTATACGGTTTCCGGATAATGCATTTAACCTT
>CAJORC010000040.1 GCA_905236615.1 uncultured Lachnospiraceae bacterium | reverse complement strand
TATAACGGCTGCCATCTCGTAGATCAATCTGCTCTCCGGAGAAGACTACATCTGTTAAGCAACGGGATGTGCAGCCGTTTCTCTGTCTCTGTGCCAGCAGAACTGGTAGCTTAACAGATGTAGCAATATGGAAACAGGAAAAAAAGTAAATGTGTCTTGCGTTGAGATTGGTGCAAACAAAGGTATTGAATTATTGCACATTTTTCACTTTTTTTGCATTTTTACATGCATTTTAGTCGTAAATGTGTTAAATCAAGACTTTGTTTTTGATAATTTATGAGTTTAAAAGAAAAAAATGTTTCTTTGCAGCCAGATAATAAAAAGTTTATGGTATGGATATAAATTATTCTCGCGAAACACCTCTTTGGCATCTGTCAGTCGGCCAGTACGAGGATCTTACCGAACAATTGTTTGAAAGATTGTTCGAAAAATGGGAGTCTGAGCATCCTTCAAAGGAAGTAATGAAGAAAATGCTGCAAGACCCTGACCGTCGCTATGTTAAAGGTATCACCGGCATAGCTTCCCTTTTCGGTTGTTCAAATCCTACGGCTCAGAAACTTAAGAGGACTATCATTAAGGATGCCGTAACACAGAACGGGCGGGTTATAATTACCGATGCAGAGAAAGCCGTGCAACTCTTCCGTCAATATCAGGAAGAGAACGGTTGTCTAGCACGAATACCAACGGGAATGTAAATATCACCTTATTTATATGCGTAAAGATAGGGAAATAACGACTAATGCAAAGCAGTCAAGCACTATTACCGAGGCGCTCCAACAGTACACGAAGTATACGTTAAACTGCTGGGAACGAACGGTAGATATTCTCCGCAAAGAAGCACTTGACAAAGAACAGCCATTTGGCAAGCGCTGTCCTGGCGGTCTTAACCTTAAACGCATATGTGGAATTGAGTTTTTCCGGCGTATTGATGATAAACATCCAGAAAGGGTTATCGCTGCACTCCAATACATATTCTCACATCCTCTTGTCACCAAAAGGAAAACGTATTTTGGCATGGCTTTGATTTCTCTGTTTGTCGAAAATGAGAAAAAGTCAGGTGAATATTTGTTAGAATTTACGCCGTCAGTTATCAGGCATTATCTTGCTGATGACCTATCCGTCGAGTACGATGTTGATCTTGTCACATCATTTAGGACTGCTTCTGCACAAGTCCTGTATAAGAAGGCATGTATGTTTGACAATAGTGCCGACGGATACTTCGACATGACTGAAGATGAAATTCGGTTGACTTTCTGTATAGATAAAATTAATGATGTTGATAATCTGAAGCAACATAAGATTAAGGACATATCCAATCTGCCCCTCACCATCAGCGAAGAATATAAACGCTTTGACAACTTAGTCAAGCTGATCCAGAGAGGCTTAGACGAGATAGAGGATGCGTATAAAGAAGGTAGATGTCCTTTCTTTCTTAGTCATGAAATACTCAAAATGCGGAAATATACAGGCAAACGAGGCAGACCCCAGTATGAGGACTTGGTGAGATTCTATATTCTGTCCGAAGATTACGACGCAACGGAAAATGTGGAAGTTGAGGATGCTGTCATTGTTGAAGAACTTCCTCTCGCCCCAGGACAAGGTGAGCTTCAAGTCCCAGTCATTGAACCTGAAATCTCATTCGAGTACGACGAAAACGAACTGACAAAAAATCTCCAGAAGTTCCGTGATGAAATTACTGATATTTTCAAGCAGGCAAAGGCGACCTACACCAAGGGATATATTTCACAAATCTGCACGATGGTGAAAGAGCGGTATAGTTCCTACCCAACCTTGCCTTCTGCCATATTGCTTTGGATAGAGTTTATGCGGAAGGTCGTCGCTGACCAGCGGAAGGAGCCTGTGGATCTTCTCAGAATGGTGACATCGCGGATAGAGCGAAACTGCCATGTCTACTATGCGAACAGTCGGAACAGTGCAAAGAAGAAAAGACTGCATGCGGATGATGATCTGACCCCCATATTGCCGTTGGGTGCGCTATCTCTTGATCAAGAAAAAGAAATAATCTCTAATGATTCCACTTTTTTTGCCGTGGTTTGCAAGGAATGTAGCTTGAGTGAAGAGGCTGTAAGGAAGCATCTCGAGGCCTTCTATAAGGATCGTGAGAAAAATGGCGATAGCTATTGTGAGACATCGGTCGATGTAAGAAAAGCCTTCATGGAGTGGTTATTTTTGGATTCGTCATCCTCTGGAGAACCAGAGAAAGACAGTGGAACTTCCACCTTCAAATCAGAGCAGACACCCCCCAAAACAAGTCAAGGGAGTTGGGATGGTGAAGACGCGAAAGTATATGATTCTG
>CAJORC010000039.1 GCA_905236615.1 uncultured Lachnospiraceae bacterium | reverse complement strand
GCTTATATTCACTGTAAATTTCTCGACCGCTCCGATATGAAAGCCGGGCTTAAAATGGTCCTTGAAAGTGCTGAAGACATAAAAAACGGAATTTCAATGGTAATCTTCCCAGAGGGTACACGAAATAAAGGGGAAGAGGGGAGCCTTCTGCCTTTCCATAAGGGAAGTCTGAAGATTGCCGAGAAAGCAGGCTGCCCGATAGTCCCGATAGCTATCTCAAATTCGCAGGAAATTTTCGAGGCACATTTTCCGAAGATAAAGAGCACGCATATCGTTGTGGAATACTGTGATCCCATATACACAAGCGAGCTTTCAAGAGCTGAACTCAAGGGACTGAGTGAGAGGGTAAGAAATACTATTTCGGAAAAGCTTAAAGAACACAGGGATAACAACTTATATTAAGTTTTAATCTATATCATAGAGGAGGCAATTATAAAATGAACTACAAGGCTTTACAAAACGGTAGTGATATCAGAGGCATTGCCATGGAGAACGAAAACGGTGCCGTAAATTTAACCGAGAATGAGGTACGTCATCTCGCTGCTGCCTTTGCAGAATGGCTTAAGAAAAAATCAGGAAAGGATTCCCTTAAAGTCGCAGTCGGAAGAGACTCCCGTCTTACCGGAGAAGCTTTTGTACGCGCATCTGTCGAAGGCATGAATGCAAGAGGTGTTGAATGCTATGACTGTGGTCTCGCAAGCACACCCGCAATGTTCATGACCACTGTAACGGAAGGTTACAAATTTGACGGAAGCATTATGATCACCGCAAGCCATCTCCCATGGTACAGAAACGGAATGAAGTTCTTCACTCCTGGCGGCGGACTCGAAAGCAGCGATATAAAGGAGCTTACCTCCCTTGCCGAGACTTCAGAGCTTCCGGAAAGCTTCGATTCATCAGCTGAGAAGCTTGAATTCATGGATATTTATGCTGAGCACCTCAGAAATACAATAAAAAATGCAGTAAAAGCCGATGACTTTGAGCATCCCCTTGCCGGTCTCCACATAATCGTTGATGCAGGAAACGGCTGCGGCGGATTCTATGTTTCAAAAGTCCTTGAGCCTTTAGGTGCCAATACAGAAGGCAGCCAGTTCTTAGAGCCCGACGGACATTTTCCGAACCACATACCCAACCCTGAGAACAAGGAAGCTGCAGCAGCTATAGCTAAAGCAACTCTCGCTGCAAAAGCTGACCTCGGAATTATCTTTGATACAGACGTTGACAGGGCAGGCGCTATCCTTCCCGACGGACGTTCGCTTACAAGAAACGCACTTATCGCTGTTCTTGCGCGTATAGCACTGACAGAGCACCCCGGAACAACTATAGTTACCGATTCAGTTACTTCCAGCGGTCTTGCCGCATTCATCAAGGCTCACGGCGGAGTACACAGACGTTTCAAGAGAGGCTACCGCAACGTTATAGATGAGTCCATCCGCCTGAACAGCGAAGGCACTGATTCACAGCTTGCAATAGAAACTTCAGGACACGGAGCATTTAAGGAAAACTATTTCCTTGATGACGGCGCATACCTTATGGTTAAGCTTTTGATAGAGCTCGGAAAAGGTCATAAATTAGAGGAAATGATCTCCGATCTGAAAGAACCTGCTGCAAGCGTTGAACTCCGCTTCCCTGTTCTTGCAGATGATGTTTCAACTCTCGCTGACAGCGTATTAAATACGATCAAGGCCTCAGTTGAGATAATCGACGGATGGACACTTGCTCCCGATAATTTCGAAGGTGTTCGCGTAAATGTTGACGAGCACAAGGGCAACGGATGGTTCCTTATCCGTAAATCCCTCCACGAGCCCATCATGCCGCTCAACATCGAAAGTGATGATAAAGACGGATGTCCGATCATTGCAAAAACGCTCTACGAGATAATTAAAAGAGAAGAAATGCTCGACCTCCAGTCGATCATTGATTATATCGGAAATTCACTCTGATAAGAGTAATGCTGATAAATCCCCGGCATGATATCATATACGCCAAAAGAGATGCCCCTTACATTGGAGCATCTCTTTTTGCGTTATTCGGTCATTTCCACTTGTCACTTAACAGATTATTGTCATGTTTTGCATTTTAAACAGATAAAAGCTCATGCCCCAATCTTATTTTTAGGATGCCTGCAGCACAAGGGCTTCCTTCCCGCTGAAAGCAAAGCCATATTTATATATCCTTTCCTTTGGCACTCCTGCGGTGAGGAGTTCTTCTTCGTAATGCTTTTCTTCTATCTGTTTAAGCGCTGATCTTGCGGTATCTTCAAGTGTTTTCTCGTCATCATATTCATCCAGCACTTTAAACTCTATGATGATTCCTATATCCTTTTTCACATCCTTTGGCTTAAGCATGATATCATATCTTCCGTAGCCGCTTTCACGATTCGACTCAAGAATATAATCTTTAGCAAGATCGATCATAAGTCCAAGCACGAGACCATGATAAAATCTTTCAGGCTCCGTCTCCGATGCATTTTTGGAACCATCAAAATAACTACAGGTCTTAAGAAGGAATTTATTCAGGAATTTATTTATCCCTCTTGTCTCGCCCTTTAATAACGCTTTTACAAATTCATTATAAAGAGTGCTTCCCTCTCCGCTGAACCATTGCAAAATCATCTTACCAAAGACCCTTAATATCTCATAATTCGTAAGCTTCAGTTCATAAAGATTCTTGAAACCATCTTTTGATATATTCACTATCTTCAGATAACCTGTGGTCTGCAAGAGACTCCACACAGCAGTTTCGTTATCCTGCATCTCTCCGTATACCAGCTGTTCATCTATCTGTGTAAAAATGCTCTCACCTCTTAAAAGTGTCTCAAAGCTTTCCTTAATACTCCTGTCACCTTCCCTGACAAGCTTTGATATCAGCGAATTCGAGCTTGTATTTGCCCAATAGGGTTCATATTTGCCTTCCTGCAAAAATGAAATTATTGACCATGGATTATATATATCATCTAGGTTTCCAAATCTAAAACCGTCATACCATTTTTTTACATTTTCTTTTTCGGAAGCATAGCCATATTCTTCAAGAACCTTAAACACCTCTGTTTCCGTAAAGCCGAAGCAATCTGCATACTTTTCTGAAGATGATGTAACGATCTTTAAGTTATTCATATCCGAAAAAAGCGACTCCCGGCTGACTCTCGTTATTCCCGTAAGCAGTGCCTTATGCAAATATGGATTCGTCTTAAATGTTGAATTAAACATATTTCTCATGAAGCCGACTATCTCATTCCAATATCCGCTGACATAGGCTTCCTGCATCGGAGTATCGTATTCATCAAGAAGAATTATGACATTTTTACCATAGTATTCGCTCAGCCATTTTGAAAAATATCCAAGACAATCTGCTGTTATTTCACTTTTCATATCAATGGATATTTTATTAAAGAAATCCAGATCCGCTCCGCTTAGTTTATCTTTCAAATGTTCTAAATACGAAAACAGCTTATTATAAACAAGATTAAACTGAGTTATCGCACTTTCAAAATTAGTGGCTTTAATACTTGCAAATGACACAAACAATACAGGCCATCCACCGCATTCCTTCATCATTTCAGGGTCATTCGTTATTTCAAGTCCCTTAAAGAGTTCACGGGAATTTTCCTGTCGTACAGAAAAAAACTTCTCAACCGTACTCAAAGTAAATGTCTTTCCAAAACGGCGCGGTCTGGTTATCAGTGTTACATCATCTTCACTTTTCCACCATTCTGAAATAAATTTTGTTTTGTCTATATAAAAAACATTGTTTTCTATTACCTTTTCAAAATCCTGTATTCCAAGCCCAACAGCTTTTTTCATCTTCTGTCTGCCTCCGTATAACAGCGATAAGCTGCTTTTTACTATTTTATTCTAGCAAATAGTAAAATTAATATCCACCCCAAAAATAAGCTAAGGTGACAGGGTAAGCGGAGTTACTGTTCACACAGCTCTGCGCACTTGCTGCGCTGAGCGTAAGAATACATAAAACAGGAAACTGGGATTTGCCCCATTGCCGTAGGCAATCTTAAAATGGGCAAATCCCGTAACTGTGAGCACCTGCAAGGTGTGAACAGT
>CAJORC010000038.1 GCA_905236615.1 uncultured Lachnospiraceae bacterium | reverse complement strand
TACACTCTACAAAAATTCCTTTCTTGCCAGTCTTATCTATCATAAGTATATCCACATCATCTTGTGCCTTGATATGTACATTATTCCCCCACCATTTTCCCATATGATATGGTATGAAAGGGAGTTCCTTTTTTTTGGCCTTTCTCACAAAAAATTCTGTACATATTCCTTCAAAGGCTTCTCCCATGTAATCAGATATTCCATCCATGATTTCCTTTGAAGCAGCATCGGCACCAAGCATTTCGTAGTACACATTATTGGTAAACTCATAACGGAACCAGAATCTGAAAAAGTTATCCGTCAGTTTATATATACCTTTACGACTTCCCTCCCCTTCTCCGCAAGGGACTTTCTTCTCTACAAGTCGCATTGTCTGTAAGGTAACTAAATACTTTGATACCTTGCTCTTGTCTTCATGAATATAGTCAGATATCTCCTGTACCCTATTTTTCCCACCGGCAATGGCACTTAAGATGCTGTTATATACATTAGGATCGCGTAGCTCCGCCTTTAACAGGTTAGAAGGCTCTTCATTCAGATAAGCCCCATTCCTTATGATTGTCTTTGATATATTTTCTTCAATTGTTATACTGTCATCAAAAGCCTCCAGATATCTGGGCACTCCGCCCAGAATTCCGTAAGCAATCAGCTTCTGCTCATTTGTATATGATGGATAAAAGAGGCTGCTTTCGTAATAGTCAAAGGGTACCACTTCCATACTTGAAGTCTGTCTATCATGCAGGGGACTCTTCATTCCCATAATGTCTGATTCCATAAAACTGACAGAAGATCCACATAAAATCAAGAAAATATTCTTGTTTTTCTTCCACAAATGATCAATTGCATGCTGCAATATAGATTTTATGGTTGGGTTCTCTTCTGCAATAAAAGGAAATTCATCTATGATTATCAGAGTCCTTTCACTTACTTTTTTATCAATATATTCAAAAGCATCTTTCCATCCCTCAAATGGCGAAATGAACATACCATCAAGTCTCATCTGTATCATTTTTGAAAAGTCCTGCAGATTAAGTGCATCATTTTTCTCCTGCGCAGGAAAAAAGACCGCATTTTTATCCTTAGAAAACTCCTGTAAAAGGGTGGTTTTTCCAACTCTTCTTCTTCCATACATAACCAGGTATTCAAATTTTGAGCTATCATATAACGACTTTAGAATGTCAAGTTCATTTAAACGTCCTATCATTGTGAGCTCCTTTGCCGTATAAAAATTCACCGCTTAAAAACAGTCTACTTGTATGTAGTCTACTTATAAGTATTTTATTTCCAACAAGCAAAAAAGTCAACAAGGTGTCATCACGAAAACAATCCCCCTACCGGAATATCTGATAGGGGGATTGTTCTAATTTTAGATAATTCTTAACTTATCACTTTACCTTTATTGTCATATTGTATGTCTTATTGAGATACTTATAGCGTAGCTTGATACTGTCCTCTTCCTTCGGGTTCATTACAAGTGAGTTCCCGTATATCTCAGCCATGGAATGTTTCTGCTTCACGATGGAAAGTTCTCCCGCATCAATGTGGGTTCCGAAAAGTTCTGTTACCGTTTTTGTGACCTGTCCTCCGCCCTTTTGCATCTTCTTTTCCGATCTTTGTGCCTTGGGCTTTTCTACAGTCAGATTTACGGTATAGGTCACACCATCTTCCATGGTAAGCGTAACAGTTCCGCTCTTCTTGCAGCTAACCTTCGGTATCAGTGTCTTCTTATTGACCTTTACCTTCACGCCACCTGACGCTGTCGCAGAATCCGCATCTTTTAGCTTTCCCTTTGTGATAAGCTTCGATCCGTTTATTACGGTCATCTTCAGACCTGAAGGATCCACATTCGACCCGGTCACATTTGAAAAGTCAAGCACGAGCTTTTTGATATTTCCGTCATTTTCTCCACTTGTGACAGGAGCAAAATTATCCTCGGGAGCAGCATACTTTTCATTTGGATCCGTCAAAGGAACCTTGGCTCCAGCACCGCCTTCAACCTTGACTGTATATTCAGCTGATGCACAGAAGTAAGCCCCGGTTTCTTCCGCAGTTGCTGTAATGGTCGCAGTTCCGTCATTGACCGCCGTTACCTTTCCGGAGCTGTCTACCGTAGCCACCTTCTCATCACTGCTCTTATAGCTTACCGTTGTCTTAGCACCGTTTAATCCATTGGTGAAAGTCTCACCGGCCTTCAGCGTCACGGAATCTTTTTCAAACGTCAGCTCCTGGGTGTACTTGTCAACTCCCTTTACGGAAATAACAATATTGTAGGTCTCATAGTTCTTTG
>CAJORC010000037.1 GCA_905236615.1 uncultured Lachnospiraceae bacterium | reverse complement strand
TTTTTGGTGATTTTTGCTTTATATTTCGTAGCGGCTTTTGTAGACGGATTACAAAATTACGGTATTACTCCCAGCGAACTTACCGAATCGGTAACGCAAACGATTGACTCAAATACCATCGTACTATCTTTTATTGCAAGTATTCCAGCATACTTTATTTCCATACCGATTACACTTCTGTTTTTAAATATGAAAAAATATCAGGATGTTCCTCTTAAGGGCTTATCTTTCTTTACCCCCGAGGAAAAAGCCAAGACGAAATCCTTATCTGTCCCGGAACTGCTTTTGTATTTTCTTTTTACGGTACCCTTTGCTGTTGTAGGATCTTTAATCGGTGCAATCATAGCCCAGATTATAAGTACCATTTCAGGCATTGATATATCGGATGCTCTGTCAAACAGCTTTGAGCAAATGCCCTTATGGCAGGTATTTATCTCCGCAGTTATACTGGCACCTGTATTTGAGGAAATCCTATTCAGATATGCTGTAATAGGCTATACAAGAAGATACGGCAAATGGAATGCAATCATATTATCTGCAGTTATATTTTCTATCGTACATGCCAATATCTATCAGACCTTTTACACTTTTTTACTTGGTGTGATTTTCGGTTATATTTATGTAAATACAGGAAGAATACGTTACACAGTGATTCTTCATATGATGTTCAATTTATTTGGTGCATTTATTCCACTGATGATTGCAGGCGGTGCAGATGTGACAAGCGCATCAATAGCATATTCCATAGGTGAATATGTAGTGGCAGTAATCGGACTTATCTGCCTCATCATATACATAAAAAAAGGGAAGCTAAATCTTCCCGAAAAAGATGCCATAGTTCCGGGCCTTGGTTCCAAGGACGTTTACATAAATCCCGGAATGATATGCTTCATCATACTTGGCATAATCCTGACTATCTCCACCGCAATTACATCTTCAATGTGATACTTCATATGTTGTTCTTCCCCTTGCGGGACTCCATAGTACTTATTTAGGTGTCATGCCTCAAAATATAAAATGCACATGCTTTTTCATGGACACGTAGTATTCCAAAGCATGTGCATTTTTATGTGCATAAATATCACAAAAATAAGCATTACCCGGTTCCACAAGGGAATCATAATATTACAGCATTTCAACAGGTTCGGAAGAGAAATCGCCATAGCCGTTCTTATAGAGGGATTGTACGAAATCAATAGCTCTCTGTCCGGACTCTTCAATAGGCACGTTCTGGCTGTAGATAAATTCTACCTTATTTCCATTGGCCATAATGAAGTTTACCTGGGTTCCTATAATCTGACCATCACCCACGTCCATACCGACAACTTCAACGTCCGTAACCTCACGGATTCTGCCTGCAGCAAATAGTACTCTCATTCAAATACCTCCTAGCTCAATTTTACGCAAATCTCACCTCCACTAACAAATTAATTCTATCAGAATTAACGATATTTAGTTATTAACTTTTGCTAAAATGAATTTCCTTTTTATAAACTACAAAACTTCCCACCCCGGGAATTCGCCCCCGGTGTGGGAAGTTTTTATTGTCTGTTATAGTAGTCAATGCCGCTGCAGATAAAGTAGGTTCTAAGGTACCCGTCTGTAGACACAAAGGCTATTTCATTTGTGGACTCCAGAAAGTATATCTGATCTCCGTCTTCTGCTTCAGTCTTCCTAAGACAATCAGGATTATTTATAAGTGCATTGGCAGCCTCAAGGTATTCCTCCTCGGTGGAGAATCCCATCTCAGCCCCATGCTTTTCAAAGTGTCCCGTGAGTCTGTCAGGATATCTGAAATTATAGAATACCGTCTCTGTACTCACAGATTCCATGCTCACAGATTCCATGCTTACAGATTCAGTGCTCTCTATGGCACTTTCATTGGCGTTTCCAATATCCTTAAAATGCGGATACATTATCATATACAGCACCGCCATCAAAAACAGGGCGAATAGTCCAACATAATAAGATTTATCTTTTTTCTTCTTCATATCAGGATTTAAACAGAGTCCCTATTATTCCTCTTCCGAGGCTGGCTCCGATATTACCTCCAAGTGTTTTTCCAAATTTACCAAAGCTCTTTCCAAAGCTCTTACCAACTTCACGTCCCACAGTTCCGGAAACTGTAGATGCAACGGATTTCGCAGCACGCTTCTTGGCATTTGCTTCTCTTTCCTTCTC
>CAJORC010000036.1 GCA_905236615.1 uncultured Lachnospiraceae bacterium | reverse complement strand
TGAAGAGCAGAACGGTTTCGTAGCTGCTTACATCCACGCAGGCGGTAAGATCGGTGTTATTGTTGATGTTGAGTCAGATGTTGTTAACGACGCTGTTAAGGAGATGGGTAAGAACGTAGCTATGCAGGTAGCAGCTATGAACCCTCAGTATATCAGCGAGAATGATATTTCAGATGAAGAGAAGGCACATCTTAGAAGCCTTACTGTTGACAGTGCATTAAATGATCCTGCTTCACTTCCGAAGCCGATTCTCAATGCACTTATCGAGAAGGCTGTAAGCGAGAAGCTTTGGAGCGATGAAGATATCGCTATCTATGAAGAGAAGAAGAGCAACATGACATATCTCTTCAACTTCCTTTCAAAGGAAGCAGCTGCAAAGCTTGCAGAACTTGCTATTGCAGACAAAGCAAATATCTCTGAGAACAAGATTTTCTCAGGTCTTGTACAGGGACGTGTTTCAAAGCAGTACAAGGAAATCTGCCTTGCTGACCAGGCATATGTAAAGGCTGAGGACGGAAAGCAGTCAGTTCAGAAGTACATTGACGAGGTTGCTAAGGCTAACGGCGCAAAGATCGTTATCAAGAACGTAGTTCGATTCGAGACCGGCGAAGGTATGGAGAAGAAGGAAGAGGACTACGCAGCAGAGGTTGCAGCAGCAGCCGCAGCAGCAAAGAAATAAGAATTGCTGATATAGAATTTAAGGGCAGGCAGGGATATAGACCAGTTTTATTTCCCTACCTGCCATTTTTGCAAAGGAAGACAATTATATGTTTATCTTGTCACGTGCACTGGGTGAAGGCATCATGACAGCATTGTTCTGGGGGCTTGTTTCAAAGAAGAAACCTGAAATGCGCAGTCTTTATATTATAGCTGTCATAATACTGGAGATCATCTCGGTTCTTTCGCTTTATATTTTCGTTGAAAATTCAAGCTATTTTTTCTGGCATCCGTATATTGTGTTCCTTATTGCCTCTGTTTCTGATTTTGCTGTTTATGAACGCGCACGCAGAGGTACAGGAGAAGCCTTTGCAGAAAAGATTCTCCTCTGGCCTTTATTTGTTATTCCGGTAATTTCAGCTTTTATTATGTGCAGTGGATGGCTTATAAAACTTTACTGGAAAAATATTTTTGCATTTTTTGGAATAAAATAAAAGGAAAATTGACTTTTATGCCGAAATATATATATGAAAACACTTTTAGAGCGAGGACAGGGGAGGATATCATACGCTAATACGAGAAGAACTTGAAGAGAGAGAAAGAGAAATACTAAGCCCTTATGCCTGTCATTCGGCAGACAGTAAGGGGAGAAAACATCCTATTGAGGACTGCGAGATAAGACCGTGTTTTGCAAGGGACAGGGACAGAATACTGCACAGCAAGGCTTTCAGAAGACTGAAGGATAAGACACAGGTTTTTCTTACACCGCAGGGAGATCATTACAGGACGCGTCTTACTCATACGCTTGAAGTATCCCAGATATCAAGAACAATAGCGAAGTCGCTTCGTCTGAATGAAGATCTGACAGAAGCGATAGCATTGGGACATGACCTTGGACATACGCCTTTCGGTCATGCCGGGGAACGTGCGCTTAACAGGGCCTGCAGCGAAGGATTTGTTCATTCCGAGCAGTCAGTCAGGGTAGTTGAGGTTCTTGAAAATAATGGGAAAGGTCTGAATCTTACAGCTGAGGTAATAGACGGTATAAGAAATCATCAGACGAGTGGGATGCCATCAACCCTTGAAGGGAAAGTAGTAAGACTTTCAGATAAGATAGCATATATACACCACGATATGGATGATGCCTTGAGAGCCGGTATCTTAAAGAATGACAAGGTTCCTGTGAGCATAATGAGAGTTCTGGGCGAGACAACGGCAGAGCGTCTTGACGTTATGATACGTGACGTGATCTCCACGAGTAGAGGAATCAATGATATACAGATGTCGAAAAGTGTAAATGAAGCAGTTAAGTCGCTCAGAAACTGGATGTTTAAGAACGTCTATACCAATAAGACGGCAAAGAGTCAGGAAGGCAAGGCAGAAGACCTTGTTGAGACACTTTACTATCATTTTCTTACACATTTTGACATAATACCTGACGAATATAAAATGCTTATTGAGAGGAAAGAGAAAAAAGAAGTCGTTATTGCAGATTATATTTCATCAATGACGGACAGGTATGCGATAAGTACCTACCACGATCTCTTTATCCCGATTCCATGGATGGTGGTATAAAAAGATGTATTATCCTGATGAGATTATAGAAGAAATAAGATCAAAAAACGACATAGTCGATGTAATAGGAAATTATGTACAGTTAAAAAAGAAGGGCGGATATTTTTTCGGAGTCTGTCCCTTCCATTCGGAAAAGTCACCTTCATTTTCCGTAACACCCTCTAAACAGATATATCACTGTTTTGGCTGCGGTGTGAGCGGAAATGTAATAACCTTCATAATGAAATATGAAAACTGCAGTTTTCAGGAAGCAGTAAAAATGCTGGCTGACAGATCCGGAGTAAAGCTGCCGGAGGCGGAATACTCGGAAGAAGCCAGACAGAAGAATCTGGAAAGGCAGAGACTCTTTGAAATACAGAAAGAAGCTGCGTCTTTTTATTACAGGACACTTCGGAGCAGTGAAGGTGAAGTGGGAATGAGGTATTTCCGGGAAAGAAAGCTCACGAAGGAAACCATGCAGAGTTTTGGACTTGGATTTTCCGGAAAGAGCGGTCATGTGATCGCATACTTAAAGTCGAAAGGCTATACCGAAAAAGAACTGATGAAGTCGGGACTTGTAAATTATGACGAGAAGCGTGGACTTTCCGATAAATTCTGGAACCGTGTGATGTTTCCGATAATGGATGTACAGAACCGGGTGATCGGCTTCGGCGGAAGAGTCATGGGTGACGGCAAGCCTAAATACCTGAATTCACCCGAAACTGTGATATTTGAAAAGGGAAAAAACCTTTACGGACTGAATGTTGCGCGGCGTTCGAGAAAGGGCTATATGATAGCCTGTGAAGGCTATATGGATGTAATAAGCCTGCATCAGGCCGGATTTACCGAAGCGGTGGCTTCGCTCGGAACGGCTTTTACACCGGAACATGCCAGAATACTTAAACGATATACTGATGACATAAGGCTTACTTACGACTCGGATGAGGCCGGGATAAAGGCAGAACTCAGAGCGATACCGATACTGAAGTCTGCCGGTATCAGCTCTAAGATAATTCACATGGAGCCATATAAAGATCCGGATGAATTTATAAAGAATCTCGGGGCAGAGGAATTTCAAAAGAGGATAGACAAGGCTGAGAACAGCTTCTATTTTGAAATATCCGTTAAGGAAAGAGATTATGATCTGAGTGATCCGGAAGGGCGTACCCGTTTTGAAGAAGCTCTTGCCGCAAGGCTTGCGGAAATTGACGGGGAGCTTGAAAGGGAAAATTATACTGACGCCATGGCGAATAAGTATATGATAAAAGCAGATGCTCTTAAAAGGGCGGTTGCCCTTGCACTATTGAATAAACCATCTTCACCGGCTGTTATGACGGACAGCATGCGCTTAAACAGAACCTACAGGACAGATGAGAAAAAAGAAGATGGCGAAGTCAAGGCAGAGAAATTTATACTGAATTTCATTGCGGAGGAAGAAGGCGTCTACAAGGCGGTAAAAGATATAATAACGGTCGATGATTTTACTGAAGGTATAAACAGAAAGACGGCGGAGCTTTTGTTTGAACAGGCGGAAGCCGGAAAAATAGTGCCTGCGGCGATAATAAGCCGCTTCGACGATGAAGGGGAACAGAATAAGGCAGCTGAGATATTTAGTGCAGTTATTCCCGACAGCCTTTCAAGGCAGGATAAATCAAGGGCATTAACAGAACTTGTCATAAGAATAAAGAAAGCGAGTCTTAAAAGGATCGCATCAAAAGCGGAAAATTCAGTTGACAGAGTTATTCGCGAAAAGCAGGCAATGGAAAAGCTGGCAAGAATACAGATAGAGATATAAGGGATGGAGGAAGACATACAATGGCTGAAGCAATGGATGATGCATCAAAGCAGCAGTTTCTTGCAAAATTAAAGGAACTTATAGCGCTCGGTAAAAAGAAAAAAGGCGTGCTCGAAGACAGTGAGGTAAACGACTTTTTTTCCGGAATGGAGCTGGGCGAGGAACAGTTCGAGAAAATCTTTGAGGTTCTTGAACAGAACGGTGTCGATATCCTGAGAATCAATATCAAGGGAAATGACGACGAACCTACTGATGACGAGCTTGATCTGGAAGAGGATGAAGAGGGGGATGTAGACAATCTTGACATTTCCATTCCCGACAGTGTTTCAATAGAAGATCCTGTCCGCATGTACCTGAAAGAAATCGGTAAGGTTCCGCTTCTTTCGGCTGAGGAAGAGATCGAGCTTGCACAGAAGATGGAAGACGGGGATGAGGAGGCTAAAAAGAAGCTTGCCGAAGCCAACCTCCGTCTCGTTGTCAGCATAGCAAAGCGCTATGTCGGACGTGGAATGCTTTTCCTTGATCTTATTCAGGAGGGTAATTTAGGTCTTATAAAGGCTGTTGAGAAGTTTGATTATCGTAAAGGTTACAAATTCTCGACTTATGCAACATGGTGGATCAGACAGGCAATAACCCGTGCAATTGCGGATCAGGCGCGTACTATCCGTATTCCTGTACATATGGTTGAGACCATCAACAAGCTTATCAGAGTTTCAAGACAGCTGCTTCAGGAGCTTGGCCGTGAACCAACCCCGGAAGAGATCGCAAAGGAAATGAATATGCCTGTTGAGAGAGTTCGTGAGATACTTAAGATCTCGCAGGAGCCGGTTTCACTTGAGACTCCTATCGGTGAAGAGGAAGATTCACATCTTGGAGACTTTATTCAGGACGATCAGGTTCCCGTGCCTGCAGAAGCGGCAGCATTTACTCTTCTCAGAGAGCAGCTTGAGGAGGTACTTGAAACACTTACCGATCGTGAGCAGAAAGTACTTAAGCTTCGTTTTGGTCTTGATGACGGAAGGGCACGCACTCTTGAGGAAGTCGGCAAGGAGTTTAATGTAACCCGTGAGCGTATAAGACAGATCGAGGCAAAGGCGCTCAGAAAGCTCCGTCATCCCAGCAGATCCCGCAAGCTTAAGGATTATCTGGATTAATTATGGCGATACTTTCAAACAGACTGGAACGGATAATATCTTTTGTCGATCGTGGTGCTAAGGTTGCAGACGTAGGATGCGATCATGGTTTCGTACCTATTGAACTTATACGAAGAGGCATTGTTGAACAGGCGGCTGCTCTGGATGTAAACAGAGAGCCGCTTGAAAAAGCAAAGGAAAATGCTTCAAAAGCGGGACTGTCAGACAGAATCAGTTTTTATCTCTCAAACGGTCTGCAAAAGCTGCCGGAAGGAAAAGCCGATACCGTGATCATCGCAGGCATGGGCGGCATACTGATGGCAAGGATTCTTGCTGAAGCTCCAAAGAACGTTATGGCGGGTATGAAGAGTTTTATTCTGGCACCACAGTCCGAATATGAACATTTCAGACATTATCTTGCTGATAACGGCTTTGAGATAACTGATGAAGCATTAATAAAAGAAGACGGCAAATTTTATCCGATAATTAAGACGAGCTGCAGCGGAACAGCATACAGTTACGAAAAAGAAATATATTTCAGATATGGCAGAATCCTTCCGGAGCGCAGTGATACTGTGCTTCGGGAGTGCCTTTTAAATGACATTTTAAATATCGGGAAGCTCCTGGCAATCCCGTCACTTCCGGGAGAACGCAGAATGGAACTGGAAGAAACTAAGAAAGAGATAAATGAGCTTCTTGACCATCACTTCACGGCCGGAGCATGACTGCCGGCTGCTGATTGACATCCGACGTCATTTAGTCAGAAATAAAACTTTGTTTTATAGAGGAGGTGTGTATGGCAGAAAAAATGTGTCGTGTTAAATGGAAAGATGAATTTTTTGAATATCCTGAGGGTACGAAATATTCGCTGCTGGCCAAAGATTTTCAGAAACATTATGATTATCCGATAGTGCTTGCGGTGATAGACGGGAAACTGAAGGAACTGCACCATAGTCTTCACGGCGATATAGAACTTGGCTTTGAGACTCTTTCCGATCCGTCAGGACATAAAGCTTATAAAAGAAGCTGCTGCCTTTTACTCATCAAGTCTTTTTATGATGTTGTGGGAAGTGAGAAGATCGACCGGTTTAAGGTGGAGTTTTCTTTCGGCTCGGGATATTTCTGCACGGTAAAAGGTGATTTCGACTTAACGGATGTGATCGTGGAGAAGACAAAAATGCGTATGCAGGAGCTTATCGACGCTGATGTTCCGATCACTAAGAAAAGCTATCCCCTTGCAGAAATACAGGAGCGCTGCAGGACATACGGAATGAAGGACAAGGAGAAGCTTTTTCATTACCGTATGGGCTCGAGCGTCAACATGTATCACATAAATGATTTTATGGACTATTATTATGGATACATGCTGCCGAGTACCGGATATATCAAGGTTTTTGATCTTTTTAAATATGGAGAAGGACTTATCCTTGAAATGGCAAGAAGGAAGAATCCTTTAAAGAAGCCTGAATTCCATGATACACCAAAGCTTTTCACTACCATGATGGGTGCAACGCGGTGGAGCGAAATGCTGGGCGTTGAAACCGTGGGAGATCTGAACGAAGTTATCTCAAGGGGCAGATTTAACGATCTTGTGCTTGTGCAGGAAGCACTTCAGGAGCACAGGATAGCCGATATTGCAGAAGAAATATCAAAGGGCGGCAGACGATTTATAATGATCGCAGGTCCTTCTTCTTCGGGAAAGACCAGTTTCGCCAACCGCCTTTCCATACAGCTGATGGCACAGGGACTGAAACCGCACCCGATAAGCCTTGACAATTATTTCGTAAATCGTGTGAACACTCCAAGAATGGAGAACGGAAAGCCTGATTACGAATGTATTGAAGCTCTTGATGTCAACTGCTTTAATGAGAACATGACTGCACTCCTTAAAGGAGAAAAAGTCGACATGCCGCGTTACAATTTCATTACAGGAGAACGCGAATACAATGGAAATATCCTTTCAATGGGAAAAAATGACGTTCTTGTGATCGAGGGTATCCACGGTCTGAATGATGTTTTTTCGGAAGTCTTTTCCGAAGATGACCGCTACAAAATATA
>CAJORC010000035.1 GCA_905236615.1 uncultured Lachnospiraceae bacterium | reverse complement strand
TGCTGCATCAGACACACTGTTCAAGCAGCTTCATCGGTTTCCCTGATCCGCGTGCCGATTATTGGCTCCCCGATCGAAACAATGCTTCCATTGTATTTCTGTGCTCGTCATCCACCATATCTTTGATTTCTTCTGGCATTTCACTCCAAAGACGGTTAGCATAGGAAATCGCCAATGCTTTCTCTGTGCCACGCCTGACCATTGCTTTAACAAGGGTTAAATAAGGATAAACGACAGCGACTAACTGAAATTGGTTCAGTAACTCTTCCTGATTCCAGTCCGTTGACGGTGTCTCCTCAGCACCCAACTCCCGCATTTGTTTACGGATCGAATCTTTGAGCTCCTCTGACTCCTTTGGAAAATCAACGTCAAGCATTGCGTGTATATATTCTAATGCTGTCATAAGAAATCTCCCTACTCAAGTTCTTCCAGCATCTGTGCAGGATTATCAGCAGCCTTTACTTTTTCAAATCCTTTCACAATGATGCCTTCCTCATCGATCAGATATGTCGTTCGGACAACGCTCATACTGGTTTTTCCCTTACTATTCTTTTCTTTCAAAACATCATAAGCCTGAAGCACGTCTTTCTCCGGATCAGATAAAAGTGTAAAAGGGAGTCCGTATTTTTCCTCAAATCTTTTATGAGAAGCCACGCTATCCTTACTCACACCAAGAACAACGGCACCTTTTTCCAGAAACTGCGGATACAAATCTGCAAACGCGCAGGCCTGTTTCGTACAACCGAAAGTCATATCTTTCGAGTAAAAATACAGAATTACCTTCTGGCCCAGATAATCGGCAAGTGACCTTAGCTCGCCATTTTGATCCGGCAGTGAAAACGCCGGGGCTTTTGTTCCCGTTTCTAACATCATTATTTCCTTTTTTTCAAATCCAGATTCATAGAATATATTGAATAATCAAACCCGCTGCCGCGCAGATAACCAATGCAAGTATCTCTCCGATCAGGAATCCCTTAATATGGAACCAATAATCATGGTAATCATCGACCATATCTTCGGTTCCCCTGAACACAAAATGCGGATCGTGGCAAAACCAGATAATATCCAAAACTAATGCATCATAAAGACTGACAATCGTCCACAGAAGAAAGCCGTATCCGAAGCCTTCCGGGAATGTTGTGCAGCCATTAACATATCGGAGAATAAGGCTGAGAATGACAACAAACAGAAGTGAGGCAACACACTTGACTACCACTTTATTCTTCTGTGTAGGTATCCTATCCTGATATTCTTCCAACGACTTTACGCGTTCCTGAATACTCGGTGGATAATTGTACAAAGTCTTAACCGGTTCTCTGGACATTATATACACCATCAGAGTGAAAACCGCACATAAAACTATGCTTTCAATAACAAGTGTCATTTTTTCCTACAAACAAAGATTCCGGTTTCCTGAATCAGTGCCTGTAGAAAAAGCACCATCACCTGTATCACATCCGGAACCAGCAAATATCAATACTACTGCCAGCAGAGCCAGCCCAATAATTTTTCCTTTCATAATTAAATCTCTCCTTTTTTTCCGATTTATAATACTTTTTTGATTTTATAATCCCTTCCACTCGAAATCTATAATTCCATTATAATACTCTTCGTATTCACTTTCAGTAATCCATTCCAGATTATCTTCATCAGACTTAAAGTAAGGCCCGCCTTCTTCTTCCGTTGTTTTATCGATTCCCACAGTGTACAAGGACTCTATTTTGCCATCTTTCAATTTATAGAACGGTGTGTAGCTCAGCATAAGATTTGACCTTGTTTCTGGAGATCCTACAATTTCCATCCGTTCTGGATTAAACCGATAGCTGCTGTACCCATAATCATCACAGATTATTTGTATTCCATCATTTGTTTTTCGGAATATCCATGTAAAGAAGAAGGGAGAACCATCTGAATCCTGTGCTTCCAAAAGTAATTCCGTATTCCCATCTCCATCTAAATCATAGATTGCATAACTCTGTGGTAATTTCTGATCAGATTCAATATACTTACTATATTCTGCATTGCTGATAAAACTATCCCATCCGTTTGCAGTTGATGATTGTCCTGAGTTTGATAATTTCTCTGAATCTTTATTATTCGAGTTTTCTTCTTTCTGATTGTTCTCATACTCTTCATCGTTCTGATCGCTTTCACCTATTGAATCATTTAAAGATTCCTGCTCTGAAGAAGAATAATCCGGTGACGGATCTACACTGGGAATCTGTATGTCCTGAGTACATCCGGTCATAAAGATCGCTAATGATAATAAGATTGTGCAACATTTGATGATATTAACAATTCTCTGTTTCATTTGATTACTCCTTATAAATGTTATTTCTCTGACTTGTTTCTTTTTATTATATAGTCATAGAATTGTATATTTGTTTTTTCTATCCTCAGAATTCTGATTTGAGGAGAAAAAGCAAAACGCAGAAGCTTTTACACTTCTGCGCCTTGCTGGAATAATACACCTTCACAGCGATACTAGATTGAAAAATCATTCATCCTTCGTTTATTTCTCAACTTCTCCATTATATTAATAATATACTGGATTTAACGACTAATCCTACCATCTTGTTCTGATAACATCCCAGGTTTCTTCCATCGATGCATCCCTCCAGGAAACAGAATATCCAGT
>CAJORC010000034.1 GCA_905236615.1 uncultured Lachnospiraceae bacterium | reverse complement strand
TTCTCTGACGGGGATGCAGATGCAGGAGATGAGCCTGTTGAGGATAATTCCGATGATGAAAATTCGGATGATTCCGCTGATGAAGATCAGAATGACCAGAATGATAATGATCAGGAAGATTATCAGGAGAACAACGATAATGGCGGAAACAGCGATGACGGCGATTTGCTTTATGAGTTTAATGTAACCAAAGGTAAAGACGGAACATACAGATAAGGAAAATCAATGAAAAGAGCCCCGGATGAAAAAAACGTCCGGGGCTCTTAAAAATTGCACTACAAAACGGTAGGAATCTATGTTATTATATTTTGCGGAACGGTTAAAAACATTTTTCAGCTAAATTTTAATATAAACCGGAGAGATTATATGGTAGCTATCATTGATTATGATGCAGGAAACATAAGGAGTGTTGAGAAGGCTGTGGAGAGCCTGGGCTTCGAGACCTCTCTTACAAGAGATAAAGATACAATTCTTAATGCCGGTCACGTAATACTGCCGGGAGTCGGAGCATTCGGCGATGCAATGAAGCTCCTTAATTCATATGGACTTACAGATGTAATAAGAGAAGTTGCGGCGAGACAAATTCCTTTATTGGGGATTTGTCTAGGTCAGCAACTTCTTTTTGAAATGAGCGAAGAATCACCGGGAGTCGAGGGAATAGGAATTATAAAAGGTTCCGTGAAAAAGATCCCTTCGGGAAACGGTCTGAAGGTTCCGAATATCGGCTGGAACTCGCTCGAATTAAAAAATGAAGGAAGACTCTATAAGGGAATAGAAGACGGCTCGTTTGTATATTTTGTTCATTCATATTACTGTGCGGCGGAAGAGCGTGATATCGTGAAAGCGGAGATAGACTATAACGTAACAGTTGATGCTTCGATAGAAAAGGGAAATATATTTGCCTGCCAGTTTCATCCCGAAAAAAGCTCGGAGACCGGATTGAAAATACTTGGGAACTTTTTAGGAGTTTAGAAAGAGGACGAGAATGTATACGAAAAGAATAATCCCCTGTCTTGATGTTGATAACGGCCGCGTGGTAAAAGGAGTTAATTTTGTAAATCTGCGTGATGCCGGTGATCCTGTGGAAGTAGCTTCCATATATGATAAGGAAGGTGCCGACGAGCTTGTATTTCTGGATATTACGGCGACAAGCGACAAGAGAAAGACTGTTACGGAACTTGTAAGAAAAGTTGCTGCGCAGGTTTTTATTCCGTTTACGGTGGGCGGTGGAATAAGAACGGTAGATGATTTCAAAGAGGTTTTAAGAGAAGGGGCGGATAAGGTTGCGGTGAATTCTGCGGCCATAAATAATCCGGAACTGATCGCGGAGGCAGCTGATAAATTCGGAAGCCAGTGTGTGGTTCTGGCAATGGATGCCAAAAGACGTGCTGACGGGAGCGGCTGGAACGTTTATAAGAACGGCGGCAGACTGGATACCGGAATAGATGCGGTTGAATGGGCGGAAAGGGCAATAAAACTCGGCGCTGGAGAGATACTGCTCACAAGTATGGACTGCGATGGAACTAAGAACGGTTATGATATCGAACTTACAAGAAAGATAGCCGATCTGGGGGAAGTGCCTGTTATCGCATCCGGCGGTGCGGGAAATAAAGAACATTTCCTGGAGGCATTGACAGAGGGACATGCGGAAGCTGCACTTGCAGCGTCACTTTTCCATTATAAGGAATTATCCATTTCGGAAGTAAAAGAATATTTAAGAGAAAACGGAGTAAATGTAAGATGCCGGCAATAAGCGGAGACTGGCTTGAAGCTGTTGGAGAAGAATTTAAAAAGCCATATTATTCGGAACTGTATAAATTTGTCAAGGAAGAGTATTCAAAATATGTGATATATCCGCCGTCCGGAGATATATTCAACGCACTGCACCTGACACCTCTGAAAAAGGTAAAGGCAGTGATACTGGGGCAGGATCCCTATCACAATGAACATCAGGCACACGGACTTTCGTTTTCCGTTATGCCGGATGTTCCGAAGAAAGATATACCGCCTTCACTTCAGAATATTTATAAAGAATTAAATGAAGATCTGGGATGCTATATACCCGATAACGGCTATCTGAAAAAATGGGCGGAAGAAGGCGTGCTTATGCTGAACACCGTACTTACGGTAAGGGCACATGCGGCTGCATCACATCAGGGACACGGCTGGGAAGAGTTTACGGATGCCGTGATCAGGGCAGTCGAGGCAGAGGACAGACCTATAGTTTATATGCTTTGGGGCCGCCCGGCAAAAATGAAGGCATCAATGATAAATAATCCTAACCATCTGGTTCTTACTGCTGCACATCCGAGTCCTCTGTCTGCTTACAAGGGATTTTTCGGGTGCAGGCATTTTTCAAAAGCAAATCAGTTTTTAACAGAGCACGGCGCAGAGCCGATAGATTGGCAGATTGAAAACATTCATTAACCATTCATCAAACGAAAAGGAGAAAGAGATGCAGAAGACAAAACTCATTGAAACCGTCAAAAAGAATGCTTATCCCGGAAGAGGTATCGTACTGGGAAAGACTGCTGACGGCAAAAAAGCCGTTATCGCTTATTTTATCATGGGCAGGTCTGAGAACAGCCGGAACAGGGTGTTTGTGGAAGACGGCGAAGGAATCCGCACTCAGGCTTTTGACGAGTCCAAGATGGAAGATCCGTCACTTATAATCTATGCACCGGTGAGAGTTCTCGGCAACAAAACGATCGTTACAAACGGTGACCAGACTGATACTATTTACGAGAACATGGATAAGCAGATGACATTTGAACAGTCTCTGCGCGGCCGTGAATTCGAACCTGATGCTCCGAATTACACCCCGAGGATTTCAGGAATAGTTCATGTCGATAATGGTGAATGCAATTTTGCGCTTTCGATCCTTAAAAGTGATGACGGTGATCCGTCGTCATGCCTCAGATACACATACGCATATAACAGCCCTAAGGCAGGTGTTGGCAGATTCATCCACACATATATGTCTGACGGCAATCCGCTCCCCAGCTTCGAAGGTGAGCCGGAACTTGTTGAAATCGAAGGCGATATCGACAGCTTCACAAACGCTCTTTGGGATGCTTTGAATGCTGATAATAAAGTTTCGCTTTTTACAAGGTTTATTGATATTGAAAGCGGAAAGTATGAGTCACGGATAGTTAATAAGAATTGTTAATTATCTGCAGCTGGTGTTGAAAATTATGATATGTAAGTAGTGTAAATTAACTGTATCCAATTAAGGGGCGTAAAAAACGTCGGTTCTTACGCCGTGTTTTGTACGGCGTTAGTACCGCTACGTTTTTTTCCGCAGCGAGAGCGTCCCTGTTTGGAACAGTTAATTTACAATACGTAACAGGAGGAAAATTAATATGAACGAATTGTCTCTTAAATATGGATGTAACCCAAATCAGAAGCCTTCGAGAGTATATATGGAAAACGGAAGCGACCTTCCGATAACAGTACTTAACGGAAAGCCGGGATACATAAATCTCCTTGATGCGCTTAACGGCTGGCAGCTTGTTAAGGAATTAAAGACAGCAACAGGACTTCCTGCAGCAACATCCTTCAAGCATGTATCACCTGCGGGAGCAGCAGTAGGACTTCCATTGTCAGAGGTTGAAGCAAAGATCTACTGGGTAGATGATCTGGGAGAATTAAGCCCCCTCGCCAGCGCTTATGCAAGAGCAAGAGGTGCGGACAGAATGTCATCCTACGGTGACTTCATTTCCCTTTCGGACGTCTGTGATGCAGATACCGCAAACCTCGTAAAGAGAGAAGTTTCCGATGGAATAATCGCTCCCGGATATACTGATGAAGCGCTTGAAATACTTAAGTCAAAGAAAAAAGGCAACTACTGCGTACTTCAGATCGATGAGAATTATGTTCCGGAAGAGATCGAGCGCAAGCAGGTATTCGGAATAACATTTGAGCAGGGCAGAAATAACTTCGTTATAAATAAGGAGCTCTTAAATAATATCGTTACCGAAAACCACGATATGCCTGAGTCAGCAAAGGTTGACCTCATGCTTTCACTTATAGTGCTGAAGTATACCCAGTCAAATTCCGTGGCTTATGCAAAGGGAGGTCAGGCAATCGGTATCGGTGCCGGACAGCAGTCAAGGATTCACTGTACAAGACTTGCAGGCAGCAAGGCAGACAACTGGTTCCTCCGTCAGTCACCTCAGGTGCTTGAGCTTCCTTTCCTTGATGATATCAGACGTGCTGACAGAGATAATGCGATCGATGTTTATCTTGGAAATGAGTACATGGATCTGCTCGCAGACGGAGCATGGCAGAGAGTGTTTAAGACGAAGCCGGAAGTATTCACGGAAGAAGACAAGAGGGCATGGTTAAATAAGAACACCGGCGTGGCTCTCGGCTCTGATGCGTTCTTCCCTTTCGGAGACAATATCGAGCGTGCCGCAAAGAGTGGTGTATCCTATATTGCTGAGCCCGGCGGTTCCATCCGCGATGACAACGTTATCGAAACCTGCAACAAGTACAATATGACCATGTGCTTCACAGGTATGAGACTGTTCCATCATTAATTATTAACCGTGTTCGATTGAAACGCTCCAATTGTATGTGATATAATACATTGGAGCGTTACCAAAGCGTGAGCGGTTCGCCTTTTGCCTGGTTTATCCAGAGAGATTCCTTATTTGAAAGGAGGATGTTATGGAAAATTTAGTGAAAGGTAAAGAATATGACGGCTTTAACTATAATAAGTATTGTTGTAACTGTCATAAGTATTATTGTGACAATTTACAGCATACTGAAAAAGTGAGCAATCAAAAAGCAACCGCCCTCCTTCCCCAAGGTCTGTGGTTGCTTTTTGATTCGTAAACTATAAACCAAGGCGAACCGCTTGTTTTACGGTAACGCTCTTTTTTATATTTTCATATTATACTTATCTTACTTTTTTGTCAAATCTTTGAATTC
>CAJORC010000033.1 GCA_905236615.1 uncultured Lachnospiraceae bacterium | reverse complement strand
GCAGCAACAGTCTGAAGTTCTTTCTGCTGATTTCTTAATTCCTCAACTTCGCTTAAGACCTTATCTATTTCAGATAAGATCTCGCGACCTTCTTTTGTAAGATTCTCGATTTCTCTCTGTCTTCCCAGAAGACCGCCGCTGTTCGAACGGAAAGCACCACCGGAGATTGAGCCGCCGGGATTCAATACTTCTCCGGCTACCGTAACGATCCTGAGTCTGTAACGGTATTTTCTTGCTATAACCGTTGCATTATCGATATTATCAACTACAAGGATTCCGCCCAGCAGGTTAGAAGCAACGTTTTCATATTTCTTTTCAACCGTGATAAGCGTATTTCCCGCACCAATAACTCCGGGTTCATTAAGTGCTTCGGGAACAGGAATGGAACGGGGCTGTATTGATGTCAGCGGCAGGAATGTAGCACGACCGGCATGCTCAGCTTTAAGCACGTTGATTATACGCTTTGCAGTATCTTCATCCTTTGTTACGATATTCTGTAAAGCTCCGCCCAAAGCAGTTTCAACTGCAACTTCATATTTAGCGTCAACAGTGAAAAGGTCTGCAACAACTCCGCAGATTCCTTTTTCCTTTGAGCGCTGCTCCATGGCCTTTTTAACTGCATTTCCATATCCGTCGTAACGCTCTGCCATGTTCTTTACAGACTCGAGTCTTGACTTCTTTTCGTGATATTTGATTTCCAGACCGTGATGTCTGCTGTCAAGCTCGGCAAGCCTTGTGCTTATCATCGAACGTTTAGTATCGTTTTCATTCTTTGAAGCTTCCGCTTCTCTCAGTTTTGCCTCTGACTCATCAACTTTAGCCTGCGCTTCGTTAATTTCTCTTGTTAATGTCTCTTCGTCAGTCTTTGCCTGAAGAAATCTGGCTTCTATCTCACTCTGTCTGATTCCGGCCTGTTCAAGCATGGTATCATAACGGCCGATATTCGACTTAATCGTAGACCTTGCGTTAAGAGTCTCTATTATGCGGTTTTTGCCTTCTTCAGTCTTCTTTTCAACCTCAGATATCTCTTCTTCAAGCTTCTTAAGTCTTTCCCTGTCATCATCAAGAACCGCAGTACGTCCCTGAACTTTTTCGTCAGCCTCCTGTTTCTTCGTTTTCAGGCCTTCAAGTTCCTTTTCGTATTCTTCCTTATCCTGTTTTAAGGCTTCAATACGCTTATTGAAATGCTCATCAGAAACCTTAATTGTATTGATCTGTTCCTTTAAGACGTTTATCTGTCCCTGTATCTGACCCTTATAAAGCGTTTTTCCGGCAATTTCTTCTCTTTTTTCCTCTATCTTCTTTTCGATCTCTTCCGCCTCAACAGTCTTTTTCTCATAATTGACACGGCTTTCTTCATATTTCTGCTCCGCATCTTTCAGATCGTTATCGGCAATTTCCTGCTTTTCCTTTGTTTCCTCTATCTGAGCTTTATATTTATCAGTCTCCAAAAGATAAACATTTATATCAAGATCTTTAAGTTCTTCTTTCTTTGAAAGATATATCTTCGCCGTCTCAGATTGTTCTTCCAGAGGTTTTATCTGTGTTTCAAGCTCGGAAATAATGTCATTTACACGGACAAGGTTTCCCTCTTCTTCTGAAAGTTTCTTCTGAGCGATATTCTTTCTTCTCTTAAATTTAACGATTCCGGCTGCTTCATCGAAAAGCTCTCGTCTTTCCTCAGCTTTTCCCGAAAGTATCTTATCGATCTGTCCCTGACCAATTATTGAATAACCTTCCTGACCTATACCGGTATCATAAAAAAGCTCCTCAATATCCCGGAGCCTGCATGTATTTCCGTTTATAAGGTATTCACTTTCGCCCGAACGGTAAACCCGTCTGGCAACAGTTACTTCATCAAAATCAATTGAAAGGGCATGGTCGGAATTATCGAGACATATTGCCACGCTGGCATAACCCATAGGTTTCCTCGTCTCTGTGCCCGAAAAGATAACATCCTGCATCGAAGCTCCTCTGAGCTCTTTTGCACTCTGTTCTCCCAAAACCCACCGTACAGCGTCGGCAACGTTACTTTTTCCCGAGCCGTTCGGTCCTACGATACCTGTAATTCCTCCTTTGAAATTAAATTCAAGTTTATTTGCAAAGGATTTGAACCCCTGAATTTCTATACTCTTTAGATACATATAACCTTCCCTGATATAACTTCTTAAGAAAATTTCACCAAAGCTTCAAATGCCGCTCTCTGTTCGGCAGCTTTTTTTGAGCTTCCGGTTCCTTCCGAAACAGCCTTTCCGTTGATGACAGCTTCAACAGTAAATCTTCTCATGTGTTCCGGACCGCTTTCTGAAATTAACCTGTATTCAAGCACTCCGCCTTCCTTCTGGACTTTGTTCTGAAGGCTTGACTTGGAGTCATGAAAAAGGCGTTTCTTCTCCATATCAGTGATGACAAATCTGTTTATGAATTTAGCTGCACAAGCAAATCCTTCATCACCGGCATCGAGATATATTGCCCCTATTATCGCCTCGAAAACATCCGAAACTATAGAGTCATGATGTCGTGAACCCTGCGCATCCTCGCCCTTTCCCAATAAAATATAATCAGAAAGAGACAATTCTCCTGCGCAGAAAGCAAGCGTCGGTTCGCACACGAGAGCTGCCCTGAGCTGGGTCATTTCACCCTCCTGCATTTTCGGATTGTTTTTATAAAGAAAATCACTTACCGTAAGTTCAAGAACCGCATCTCCCAAAAATTCAAGTCTCTGATAATCAGGATATTTGTTTATCATCAGCTCATTGATATAAGAGCTGTGAGACACTGCCGATTTAAGCAGGTTCTGATCCTTAAAACGATAACCGATGCTCTCTTCAAGTCTTTCCAATGGATATTTATTATTCATTATATGATCACCTAATCCGGGTAACAGTTCAAAATGTCCGAACTGTTAATTTTACAGTTCCCGGCTACAAAAAAAAGCTCCTTAAATAATATAAGGAGCTAATATCTTTAAGACTTAACTACGCTCAGTCTCAAGCCTTCTCTGAAGCAGACTTGATCTGTGCTACAGCATCAGCAACAGTAACGATCTTCTCAGCAGCGTCTGTATCAATAACGATATCAAACTCCTGCTCGATACCCATGATGATCTGGAATACATCAAGTGAGTCAGCGCCGAGATCATCTGTGAAAGTTGTCTCCATTGTGATCTCGTTCTTGTCAACATTAAGTACTTCTGCGATGATGTCCTTTAACTTTTCAAATTCCATTTTTTGTGTTCCTTTCTTAACCTTAAACTTATAATCTTTTGTTATATTTTGCCTTTTCAGGCATCCTTAAGGCAGAGCATATCCTGTATCTTTTCGTTTATATTGTTTTCTTTGAAAGAGATACACTGCACAATAGAATTTGTTATTTCCTTGTGCTTTGAACTGCCATGGGTTTTAACAACAAGGCCCTTCAGACCTAACAACGGTGCACCGCCGTATTCACTTACATCAAACTGTTTCAGTACACCCTTAAGTGCCGGCTTTATAAGAAGCCCGCCTATCTTACCGCGGAGTGATGACATTATACCTGCTTTTATCTGCTGCATCATCGTGATGCCGACACCTTCCATCATCTTCAATGCGATGTTTCCGGCAAAAGCCTCACATACTACAACGTCTGACGCACCCTGATTCATGTCTCTGGCTTCTATACTTCCGATAAAGTTTATATCAGGGCAGTTCTTAAGCTGGGGATATGTCTCTTTTACAAGCATATTTCCCTTTTCCTCTTCTGCTCCGATATTCAATATCGCAACTCTGGGATTTTTTATCCCTAAGATGTTCTCCATATATACTGAGCCCATCTTTGCAAACTGAAGCAGATGATCCGGTCTTGCATCAACATTGGCACCACAGTCAAGCAGAAGTGATGGTCCTTTTACTGTCGGGAAGAAAGCAGCCAACGGTGTTCTGTCAACTCCTTTTATACGTCCTACAAGAACCTGACCTCCGACAAGAATAGCACCCGAGCTTCCTGCTGAGACAAATGCATCACATTCGCCATCATGTACCAGTTTCATTCCAACCACAATGGAGGAATCTTTCTTCTTTCTGATAGCCATCACCGGAGGTTCGCCGGTTTCGATGACTTCCGAAGCTATCACGGTTTTTATCCTGTCTTTCGGGTAAGAATATTTCGCCAGTTCCGTATTTAATGCCTCTTCAGTACCTACAAGGTAAACGATTATGTTATCCTTAAGGTTTACTGCATCGACCGCACCCTTGACGGTTTCAACCGGTGCATTATCGCCACCCATTGCATCAAGAGCAACTTTTACCATTTCTGACATAAATAACTCTCCATTAAGTTTCTCTGCTGATATTCCTTAACAGCACTATTACTATACAAGAGTGTTTCATAAAAATCAAGGCTAAATACCAACTTTTTTATTTTACTGTAATAAAGCCTTATAATTCAGGCTATATCAGGGATTTCTCCCCTGCTGTCCAGCCCGCCTTATGTATTTACATAAAGAAACGCACCATTCAATTTAATGAATGGTGCGCTATTACAACCATTAACTGCGTTAAGCCTGTGCAATGATTTCCTTCTTGTTGTAAGAACCACAGTTCTTGCATACTCTGTGAGGGAGCATAAGCTCGCCGCACTTAGGGCACTTTACAAGATTAAGAGCAGACATCTTCCAGTTAGCTCTTCTCTGATCTCTGTGT
>CAJORC010000032.1 GCA_905236615.1 uncultured Lachnospiraceae bacterium | reverse complement strand
CGAAACCGCCTTCCCGTTTATAACCGCTTCAACGGTAAATTTTCTCATGTGTTCAGGTCCGCTTTCCGAAAGAAGCCTGTATTCCAGCACTCCTCCCTCTTTCTGAACCTTATTCTGAAGACTTGACTTGGAATCGTGAAAGAGACGTTTCTTCTCCATATCAGTGATGACAAATCTGTTTATAAAAGCTGCCGCACAAGCAAATCCTTCATCACCGGCATCGAGATAGATTGCACCTATTATAGCCTCGAAAATATCCGAAACAATCGAGTCATGATAGCGTGACCCCTGTGAATCCTCGCCCTTTCCCAAAAGAATATAGTCCGAAAGCGACAATTCCCTTGCACAAAAAGCAAGTGTAGGCTCACATACAAGTGCTGCCCGAAGCTGCGTCATTTCGCCTTCCTGCATTTTCGGACGGTTCTTATACAGAAAATCACTTACAGTAAGTTCGAGAACGGCATCCCCGAGAAATTCAAGTCTCTGATAATCAGGATACTTGTTTATCATGAGCTCGTTTATATAAGAGCTATGGGAAACTGCGGATTTCAGGAGGTTTTTATCCTTGAAACTGTAGCCTATACTTTCTTCAAGTCTTTCTAACGGATATTTATTATTCATTGCAACTCCTAATACATACCAAAAAAGAGCCCCTTAAATATAAGGAGCTCATATCTTTAAGAATTATCTCAAGCCTTCTCTGATGCGGACTTAATCTGTGCTACTGCATCAGCAACAGTTACGATCTTTTCAGCAGCGTCTGTATCGATAACGATATCAAACTCCTGCTCGATTCCCATGATGATCTGGAAAACGTCAAGTGAATCAGCACCAAGATCATCTGTGAATGTTGTCTCCATAGTGATTTCGTTCTTGTCTACATTGAGTACCTCTGCGATAATGTCCTTTAACTTTTCAAATTCCATCTTTTTTCTGTTCCTTTCTTAACCTTCAATTAAATAACCTTTGTGTTATATTGCCTTTTCAGGCATCCTTAAGGCAGAGCATATCCTGTATCTTTTCGTTTATATTGTTTTCCTTGAAAGAGATACACTGCACAATCGAATTTGTTATTTCCTTGTGCTTTGAACTGCCATGGGTTTTAACGACAAGTCCTTTAAGTCCTAACAATGGTGCGCCGCCGTATTCACTTACGTCGAACTGCTTAAGCACACCCTTAAGTGCCGGCTTTATAAGAAGTCCGCCTATCTTTCCCCGAAGGGAAGACATTATTCCCGCCTTGATCTGCTGCATCATGATGATTCCGACACCTTCCATCATTTTCAGCGCAATGTTTCCGGCAAATGCCTCACAAACAATAACATCCGATGCACCCTGATTCAGATCTCTGGCTTCTATACTTCCTATAAAGTTTATATCAGGACAGTTTTTAAGCTGGGGATAGGTCTCTTTAACGAGCATATTCCCCTTTTCTTCTTCTGCTCCGATATTTAATATTGCTACTCTCGGATTTTTAATACCTAAGATGTTCTCCATATAAATCGAACCCATCTTGGCAAATTGAAGCAGATGATCCGGTCTTGCGTCTACATTCGCGCCACAGTCAAGAAGAAGTGACGCTCCCTTCGTTGTGGGGAAGAATGCTGCAAGAGGTGTTCTCTCAACTCCCTTAATCCGTCCTACAAGAACCTGACCTCCGACAAGAATGGCTCCCGAACTTCCTGCTGAAACAAAGGCATCGCATTCGCCGTCATGTACCAGCTTCATTCCAACCACTATCGAAGAATCTTTTTTCTTTCTGATAGCCATTACCGGAGGCTCGCCGGTTTCGATAATTTCTGAAGCTATTACGGTTTTAATCCTGTCTTTCGGATAGGAATATTTCGCCAATTCCGTATTCAGTGCATCTTCAGTACCCACAAGATAAACAATAATGTTTTCCTTGAGATTCACTGCATCGACCGCACCCTTGACAGTTTCAACCGGTGCATTATCACCACCCATTGCATCAAGAGCAACTTTTACAATTTCTGACATAAATTACTCTCCTAAGTCTCTCTGTTAATTTTTCCTTAACAGCACTATTACTATACAAGAGTGCTTCATAAAAATCAAGTATAAAAGAAAATCTTTTTCCTTACGCACGTAAAAACGCACCATTCAAACTAATGAATGGTGCGCTGTAACAACCATTAACCGCGTTAAGCCTGTGCAATGATTTCCTTCTTGTTGTAAGAACCACAGTTCTTGCAAACTCTATGAGGGAGCATAAGCTCGCCGCACTTAGGGCACTTTACAAGATTAAGAGCAGACATCTTCCAGTTAGCTCTTCTCTGATCTCTGTGT
>CAJORC010000031.1 GCA_905236615.1 uncultured Lachnospiraceae bacterium | reverse complement strand
CTGTATGTGCTGCACTTTATATATAATCTGGAATTCAGGACACAGCTCTATCTTAGAGGACATATCTTTGTAATGGGAATGTATGTGATAGTGCTGCTGTTTTTAGGACAGGTATTCGGAGGAATAATAGTCGGGGTTCGGAAAGCAGGGGAAGTAATGTTCAGCTTTCTCTTTGCGGCCATCATGTCGGGAGTATTTTTCTACTTTATAGTGACACTCCTGTCCTATAAGGTTCCGACACCGCTTCCGCTTTTAATTGTGATAGCGGCGCAGATACTCTTTTCAAGTCTCTGGATATCGCTCAGCGCAAAAATATACAGAAACCGCTTCAAGCCGTATGACGTACTGCTTATATACAAGGGCGAGTCGATTGAGAATTTCAGGGAAAAACTTGCAACGAGGAAGGATCAGTTCCATATTGCGGATTCCGTGAACTTAAAAGAAGGCGAAGAGAGGATAAAAGAAGCCGTTGACCGCTACAATACGATAATGCTCTGGGATATACCTTCGGGTTACAGAAATCAGATATTTAAGCAGTGTTATGAAAAATCAAAGCGGATATATGTAATGCCCAAGATATCGGATATAATCCTGAACGGTTCCGAAGCCGTACACCTTTTTGATACGCCGCTTCTGCTTACCGAAGCCAATCCGCTGCAGTACGAGTAACGGGTATTAAAGAGACTGATGGATATCATCATCGCACTTTGCCTTATAGTGGTGAGTTCGCCTATAATGCTGATCGCTGCGCTGGCGATCAAGCTTTATGACAGAGGACCGGTTATCTATTCTCAGGTAAGATGCACAAAGGGCGGAAGAAAATTCAGGATATATAAATTCAGGAGCATGATCGTGAATGCCGAAAGTGCGGGGGTAGCAGTTCTTGCGGCAGAGTCGGATCCCCGGATAACGCCTGTAGGACGATTTATCCGTGCCTGCAGGATAGATGAGCTTCCGCAGCTTTTCAATGTACTGAACGGGGATATGTCCTTCGTGGGACCCAGACCTGAAAGACCTGAGTTTATTGAGAAATACAGTGAGACAATGCCTGAGTTTGCATTCAGGATGAAAGTCAGGGCCGGTATAACAGGTTACGCGCAGCTTTACGGGAAATATAATACGCTTCCTTATGACAAGCTTAAATTTGACCTTTATTATATCGAGCAGTATTCGCTCTGGCTTGACATAAAGTTAATGATCCTTACGGTGAAGATATTATTTACAAAAGAAAGCACGGAGGGAGTGAAAGAGAAGGTAACAGCGGGAAAAGAGTGATCGTCATGATAGTGTGGGGGTGACGTGTATGGCAATGGTGTCGGTTGTAATACCGGTTCACAATGCGAGCCGGTTCATAGAAGATACACTGCGTTCGGTTCTTGCCGAGACTTATAAGGACTGGGAGGTAATCCTTGTAGAAGACCACAGCACGGATAACAGTGTTGAATGTATGAAATTTATGCAGGAGGAGTTCGAGAGGAAAGGACTTGGAGATCGTATACGGATAATGAGTTCTAAGGGCAGAGGAGCGGCAAATGCCAGAAATACTGGCATTGATGCAGCAAGGGGACGGTATATCGCCTTTCTGGATGCAGATGACCTCTGGGAGCCTCCGAAGCTTGAAAAGCAGCTTAAATTCATGAAAGTCAAAGATGCGGCATTTTCTTTCACAGGTTATGAATTTGCCGATGAGACCGGTGTCGGGATAGAGAAGATAGTCCGAATACCGGGTGTCATGAATTATAAAAAAGCTCTGAAGAACACGACCATATTTACAAGTACGGTTATGTTTGATATGGAGAAGATAAGCAAGGAAGAGATAAAAATGCCGGATGTTCCAAGCGAAGATACGGCAACATGGTGGAAGATACTGCGTTCAGGCTATAAGGCTTATGGCCTTGACAGGGCACTGACCCTTTACAGGAGAAGCAGCAATACGCTTTCATCGAATAAGAAAACAGCAATAAAGAGAATTTGGAATTTATACAGAAATGTGGAACGATTAGGCCTGCTGTATAGTGCATGGTGCTTTATTTTCTACGCTGTGCATGCGGTGGGAAGAAGATTATGATAAAGAACAGTTCTGCCAGCCGTTTATCTGTACTGCTTTCAGCGATGCAGTTAGACGACTGGCATTATATTGATAAACTGAATATCAGCGGAAATGCCCTTATAATAAACCAGTGTGACAGAGAGGGCGATGATAGGACAGAAGAAACAAACAGGTATGTCCGCTTTATCTCAACTAAAGAAAGGGGCCTTTCAAAAAGCCGTAATATGGCTTTAAGGGAAGCCGAAAGCGAGATATGCATCTTCTGTGACAATGACGTAAAATACGGTCAGAATTATGAGGAAAAAATCCTCTGGGAGTTTGACCGGATGAAGGAGGCTGATATAATCGTCTTCTTCATAGAAAGACCGGAGCGGCATAAGCCGATATTTAAGCACAGACGCCGGATGGGAGTTCTCTCCACGATGAAGGTTTTCTCCCCGGAGCTTGCATTCAGAAGGGAGAAAGTTCTGGAGGCCGGACTCTGCATGGATGAGGATTTCGGAGCCGGAGCCAGATATTCAATGGGAGAGGAGAATATTTTCCTCTATGATGCAATGCGCGCCGGGCTGAAGATATATTATGCGCCTGTAAAGATCGCGTCTCTGATAGAGAATGAATCTACATGGTTTAAGGGTTACACGAAGGAATTCTTCATGAACCGCGGAGCCGGATATCTCCGCATGGCTGGCAGATTTTACCATATCCTGATATGGCAGTTTGCATTGAGAAAAAAGAAACAGTACGCACCGGACAATATGTCATTTACCGATGCTTTAAGATATATGTATAGGGGAGCAGATGAATATGAGCGAAGCAAGAATATTTCTCATAGGAGATGAATGGTCGAACACAGGACCGGCAAATGCAACGCTGTCTCTCAGAAAGCATCTTCCGAAAGACACGCTTTATCTGGAGCATACATCGAAGGCGCTCAGGGCTATCGAACTTACCACAAAGATGAGAAAAGCGGATGTGGCGGTTTTTTCCGGGCATTCGAGACAGAACCTCATGGGAATGGACATTGCCCACAGGATGAAGATCCCCTGCATATATATAATGCACGGCTGTGTAGAGCATGAAAATATGATAAATCTTGTTGAAGACGAAAACATGGCCAGGGACGAGCGTGCCATGATGGAACGGGCCGACCTGCTGCTTGCAGTTTCGGAGCAGTTCGAGGAATGGCTCATGCATAATTATGTCGAATACAGGGATAAGATATCGCATCTGACAAATGGTATAGACTGGGAGAATTTCGGAAACTTAAGGCCGGGAGGAAAACGTGACGAAAAAAGGATATTAACCGTTGGCGGAGGTATGCCCAGAAAAAGAATCGTAAGGATATGTGAAGCTTTTGAAATACTGAAAAAGCAGGGAATCGACGATCTGAGGCTTACTGTCGTGGGCGATGAAGGTGCCGATACCGAACGCATAAACAGTTATTCCTTTGTGGATAATCTGGGACTTGTGAGTCAGGAGGAGATGAAACGTCTTTATCAGAGCCACAAGCTTTTCATCCAGAACAGTGTATTTGAGACATTCGGACTTGCTCCTGTGGAAGCGGTGCTTTCGGGAGCGGATATATTACTGACTAAATGCTGCGGAGTGCTGTCGGTGCTTGGCGGCATTGAGGAGAAAGACCTGATAGACGATCCGGACAATCCTGAGGAGATCGCCCGGAAGATCGTACCTATGCTTAAAGACGAGAACCATACGAGGATAGTTGTGGAGACTGATAAGGAGTCTACATCATGGACAAAGAGAGCAGAGGAACTCTTGGAAATAGTGCAGAAACTGGGAAGGCAGGAAGACTCCTGACATGGACTGCACTTATAATTCAAATGATATTTTATGCCGGAACATGGACAATACCAAAGTTTTACGGCGTTACTGAGAAATATAATTCACTGATAATCTTTATATCTCTGGTAATATTGTTTCTGGCAGATCCCGACCGGATAAGAAAGCTCAGGGAAGCGCCTAAGAAAAATCCTGATCTTTATATATTGGGGCTGGCATTAGTTATTGCTTTTTCGAATCTGTTCATAATAGGCTCGAACAAGGGCTGTATACTTATTTTGGCGAATTTTCTGCTGATCTGGTATCTTGCGCCGGAGACCGGATTCAGCCGGAGCCAGCTCAGGACTCTGGAAATATTTTTCCTGATCATGTATATCAGCTGGTTTCTCTATGACAGGGGCTTTTCCTATAATACCAATACGGGTGCCACAGTAACGGTATTTACCCTGCTGGGAGCCATGATAATACTGATCCGTATATCGGAGATCAATGAATTATACGGCTTTTTTGCAACGCTTGCAGTTTTCAGGGCTGTTGCACTTGTGCTCTGGCATCTGGCAAGGGGAGCTTTTATTGCACTTACATTATTTTTGATCTTTTACTTTATTGTTCCGAGAAGCTTCTGGAGAAAAAAGCTTCCCTACAGAGTGCTTTGTGTATTCGTGACATTGGGTTCTATAGCTTTCGTGGCGTTTTATGTAGTACTCGGTTCTACAGGCTTCAATTACAAACTGCCTTTCTTTTATAAAAATGTCTTTTCTGGAAGGGAACAGATCTGGCTTGAGGTATGGGATATTCTGAAAGAGAATATCTTCACGGGAATCGGTTCAGGCAGGGAGCTTAAATCTTTTGTGGAATATAATATCCACAATTCCATGTACGATATTCTTGCAGTACACGGAATAATAGTTTTTATCCTTGCACTCGTTCTGATCTTGAGACGGCTCTTTAAGATGCAGGCTGAACTGGACGGAAAGAATAT
>CAJORC010000030.1 GCA_905236615.1 uncultured Lachnospiraceae bacterium | reverse complement strand
GATCGGAGATGATTCTTTCGGTCATCTCATACTTGAACAGTATAAAAAATACGGGGCGGACACTTCGGATTTCATCATCTCCGAAGGTTATACAAGTTCATATACCTTTGCTCTTGCCATTCCCGGAAATGACAGGATCTTCCTCGCCGACCCGGGTGCAAATGACGGTTTTTCGACAGATGATATAGATTTTAATAAATTAAAAGACATCGGGCTCTTTCATTTCGGCTATCCTACACTTATGCGGCGCTTCTATGAAAACACAGGTGCAGAGCTCCTTTCCCTTTTTGAAAAGATCAAATCCATGAATATAATCACCAGTATGGATCTGACAATGGTTGATCCCATGACAAAATCAGGAAAAAGTGACTGGGTAGAGATCTTCAGGAAAGTTCTTCCTCTTACAGATATATTCACACCAAGCATCGAAGAACTTCTCTTTCTTCTTGACCGTCCAAAATTTGAAGAGATCAAACAGCGTTCCGGTTCCGATGACCTATGTATGCATCTGTCCTTAGAGAAAGATATAATTCCTCTGGCACAGAAAGCACTCTCTTTTGGCTGCGGAATGATTCTTCTCAAATGCGGTGCTCCCGGAATCTATATTGCCTCGTCATCATCAGAGAGACTTTCTTCAATTTCGGATATTTTTGATGAACGATGGGCCGGACTTTCATTCTTTGAGGAAAGCTATCTTCCGGAAAAGATCTGCTCCGCTACGGGTGCAGGTGATACAGCCATAGCCGCTTTTCTTTACAGTCTGATCAATGGAAAAAGCCCTGAACAGTGCTTAAAGAATGCCTGTGGAACAGGCGCCATGAATCTGACGGCTTACGATTCGCTTTCGGGTCTCCTGCCCATCAATGAGCTCGAGAAAAAAATAGCAGGTGGATGGGAAAAGCAAAAATTACTGATATGAATTAGAGGAGGTATTTGAAAATGCTGGTCAGTTTGAAAACTATCCTCGGTATTGCCGAGGCAAAGCAGATCGCAGTAGGCGCATTTAACGTAACCGGTCTTGAAGGGATCCGTGCCGTTATCGAAGCAGCAGAATCCCTGCAGCAGCCTGTCATACTTCAGTTCGCCAACTCTGCCCATAATATGTACATTCCACTGGATATGATAGGACCCATCATGGTCGAATTTGCCGAAAGGTCGTCCGTACCAGTGTGTGTACATCTGGATCACGGCAACAGTTTCGATGAGATATCCGCTGCCATAGATATGGGATTCAGCGGTGTGATGTATGATGGTTCCGCACTTCCTTATGAGGAAAATGTCGCAAATACCAGAGCCGTTGTGGAGATTTCACACAAATACGGAATTTCAGTCGAAGCCGAGATAGGCAGCATGGGAAATGATGAAGCGCAGCTGAAAAGCTGTTATACCGAGCCGGAGGATGCCGCGCGCTTCGTTGAAGACACGGACATCGACGCACTGGCCTGTTCTTTCGGAACTGTTCACGGCATTTATCTTTCCGCTCCCAAACTTGATATCGAAAGGATCGGTCACATAAAAGAAAGATGTAATCGTCCGATAGTTATGCACGGCGGATCAGGTATATCCGATGAGGATTTCAGGCGCTGTATAAAAGAAGGTGTCAGAAAGATCAATTTTTATACCTATGCCGCAAAGTATGCGGGCGATGCCGTCAGGGACAGCATAATACATGCCGAAGAAAATGTTTATTTCCACGACATCGCAGCTATAGCCATGAATTCCATGACCGATACCTACAAAAAAACAATAAAAGTATTTTCGAATCTTTGATAGAGACCAAAGACAATGGATTTCATATAAGTAAAAAAATAAGCGGGCAGGAGGAATTTTTCATCCTCTTACCCACTTTTTCTGTTATGTCAACATCTTATCCACAAAAATTGTGGATAACCCGGTGGAAAAGTATGTGGATTACCGGTTAATAAGATTTACTCTGTGCCTTTCTGAACATCTTCTATCTTACCCTTTATCACCAGTCCCACACCAATAATAACCGGCGCCAGAACAAGCAGAATGTCCGAAAGTGATGAGTACTCAAGATAGAGCTCCGTCCCCAGTAACAGCGAAATGATCAGCAGAAAGAGCGACGTCATCAGACATCCGAACGTGAATTTATTGTAGGATACAAATGCCGCTATCGCTGATACGATAAGCAGTACAAGTATGATCGCCGAACTGCTGAATCTTCCTACTCTCCAGAATCCAAAAGAAGATACCCTGACCATCTTAAACAGCATAAACAGTCCTACAATAAGTAATAAGTAACCAATAATTTTCTTTGTCATTTTTAATCCCTTCCTTCTTTCAACTCTTTTATGAGTATAAGATATATATTAAAAATATGCAATTATCAATTACTTTTACAGTCCCTTGTATCTCAAAGCCAGATAACATGACAGAAAGAACAGTCCGGCTGTCTCCGTGACATGATATACGATAGAAGTCCATACAATTCCTATCTCGCGTCCCATGAAATTAACCGTCTGCATTTCTATAAAACCATGTTCTTTACAGTCCCAATCGAAATGTACCCGTCCAATATAGCACGGATATCACTTCCTTCCTCTGCATCGGTCACTGTTTCAGATTCCATGTCTACATACACATTTCCGTCATCTCCGGCTTTTTTCAGATAATGGTCATCAAAAAAAGCCTCATGTGCCGGAAATCTGTCATAAAGGATTCCCTTATATTTATCAAGTCTGCATGCCGGAAAATTTACATTCCATGCAGATCCCGGTCCTGCATCACAATTTATGAGTTCTCCGGCCACTTCCCTGATATATTTTTTCAGAATCCCATCATGCTTCCCGTGCATCTGTGAAAAACATATCGTATTTACACCATAAAGTACCGCTTCCATTGCAGCACCTACCGTAGCAGAATATAAAATATCATATCCGCAGTTAGCTCCATCATTTACACCCGAAAAAACCATATCCGGCTTTTCCATTCCGTCAAAGAGTCCCAGATATGCCGCTCTTACGCAGTCGGACGGAGTTCCGTCAAGGCTGTATGCCTCAACTCCGTCAATCCCCATATCAAATTTTTCTATCTTCATGGATCTGTTCAGCGTTATGCAGTGTGAATTTGCACTTTTCTGTACGGAGGGTGCGATAACTACCGTCTCACCGAAACTCCGTGCTGTCTCCGCCAAAAGCCTTATCCCTGAAGCATTTATCCCGTCATCATTTGTAACCAGTATCTTCATTTTAATTCCCCGTTCTCTTAACTTGCAGTCCGTCTGTATGCAAAAAGGTATTGCTGCATGACACCGTTATAAGGTCTGTATCTTTCAAAATCAAAACCTTCCGGATACTGTTCAGACAGGACACGGTTCATCCATACATCTATCGGAAATGCATCCGTCCGGTAAAAACCGAAAAGCATCGCACAGCTTGCAACTTTTATTCCAACACCTTTAAGCGCCATCAGTTCATCAAGAAGCGTTTTATCATCCAGCTCTGACAGAGCCTCTGTACTGCATTCTCCCGATGCAAAAATCCTTGCTGTTTCGTAAATATAAGCTGCCCGGTATCCAAGCGAGCATCCCTGAAGATCTGACATACTCAGTCCGGAAAGCTCAACCGCCGTCGGAAATGCCTTTTTATCAGTCCCTGCGATCTTTTTTCCGGATATATCACAGATTTTTTCAACACAGGATTTTATAGCCGGAATATTTTTTCTCTGCGAGATGATAAATGTTATCAGCATTTCAAAAGGATCCTGCCTCAGAATCCTTATACCTTTACCGATTTCAGCAGACTTTTTGAGGAACAGATCCTTATCATCCACCATGGAGCGTATTTTCTTGTAATCGGTTGCCATGTCAAAGTAATTTTCCCAAAATGAATGGTATTCATCTTCTCCGCAATGCAATTCGGCTCCATAAGATTTTTCCTCAGCAGTCAGACAGTGGTCAGCCGCAATTATTTCCCAAACCCCGCTTTCCTTTTCGTTCATTCTGAAGGTCTGTCCGCTTTCTGCGATCTTACGCAGATCAAAATCTTCATTCTCTATCAGCATAAAAATACCTCTCCGCTTAATTCTCTGTTACGATTCTTTCTTGCGTTTACTATGATTTTAACACATTATATGGTAGGATATGAATAAAAGAATTATAAGACAAAGGCTACGAGGCTGTTAAGATGAGACAAAGCGGGAATGAAAGAAGGAATAGAATAATTGAACTGCTGTCCTCTGCTTCCAAACCGATCTCCGGAAGCGAACTGGCAAAAATGCTTAATGTCAGCAGACAGGTCATAGTTAATGATATTGCAATGCTGCGTGTTACACGCCCTGACCTTATCGCCACAAACGAGGGCTATATAATGATGCACGCTTCCTCCAACAGGCGTGTGTTCAAGGTAAATCACACCAATGATGAAATGGAAGATGAATTGAATTCCATCATCGACCTGGGAGGAATTGTTGTTGACGTTTTCATTGAACATAAAATTTACGGAACTGTCAGTGCCCCGTTAAACCTGTCCACCAGGCGGGACATACGCAATTTCCTGAATGATCTGGAAAGCGGGGTGTCTTCGCCCCTAATGAACCTTACAAAAGGTTATCACTATCACACGATAGAAGCACGTTCAGGTGAAATTCTGGATGAAATCTCGGAAATGCTCAAAGAAAAAGGATATCTGATTGAAGTTCTTGATTCAACCACTATTTACGAGCCTAAGAAATATTCATAATGACAGCAGTATATTATTTTTCACTTGCACTTTATCCAATGCTGTTGTATAATTCTACTGTTCAGCAATTTTGAACATGCCGGCGTGGCGGAATAGGTAGACGCCCGGGACTTAAAATCCCGTGGGCAGTGATGCCCGTACCGGTTCGATTCCGGTCGCCGG
>CAJORC010000029.1 GCA_905236615.1 uncultured Lachnospiraceae bacterium | reverse complement strand
TGCTTCATGCCCTGGCTCTTCGCGCCGGGGTTGTCATTCCCATACCCTTCAAGAAGGTTTATGCCTCCCCAAACTCCAAGACCTGCACCAAGTGCGATTACTACTGTCTGTAATGTATCAATTGCGCTGTTAAAGAATTCCACGCCGAAATTCGAAACCGGATTTTTGTTTATTGATTGATAAACTAATTTTGTGATTACAAGATAAACTGGAAAGCAAATCCCATTATTTTTTTTTTGAGGGATCCATCACCGGTTTCTTCCTCCTTTTCTTTTGTGTACGCTTTCCCTATCCTGTTGTCTTTTCCAAAGCCCGCCGACTGACTCTGGAGATGCGGCCGCATATAGAAAAAAGCCCTGCTGACAGTTTTTATTACTGTCAGAGAGCTTTAATCATCCAGTTCGATGACGTTGTAAACATCATCATCCTTAAGTATTAATTTGTGATTGAGGAATTTTTCTATATCAAACCAGTTCCTGCTGTCTGAGTCTGCTGTATACTTGTAATTCGGATGCTTGGTCAGATCGTATTTATCAGAAAGAAAAGGTCTGACACCTCTGAGCTGTACGATACATTTATTTCCATCCATTACTGCAAGTTCATCAATACTCATGAGCTCGTGTCCGAGCTTTTGGTAATTCAGGTTATAACTCTGGCTCTGTCCTCTTGACTCGCCTGTGTTATAGATATCAATGGTTTCTTTTCCAAGTATTGCATTCAGATCCTTAAGCGTGCTCTGCTCAGAACCGCCAAGAAAAATCTGGCTGTCACAGTTGCCGATTATTGTATCAGCATTGTCTTTATAGAGAGCCTTTAGCTGTGATTTTGCCTGAAGCACGAGAGCTGCAGAGATATCACGACTTCGTATGGTTGCCATAAGCTTTTCAAGATGCGGTATTTGTCCTATATTTGCGCACTCATCAATCAGACAGCGCACCGGAACAGGAAGTCTTCCGCCATATTCATCATCTGCCTTTTCACAGAGGAGATTAAAAAGCTGGCTGTATATCATTGAGATTAAAAAATTGAAAGTTGAATCCGTATCAGACATGATAAGAAACAGAATCGTCTTACTGTCACCTATCGTATCAAGATCAAGTTCATCATAAGAAGTTATCTCACGAAGTTCGCTGATATCGAAGGGGGCAAGCCTCGCACCGCATGAAATCAAAATACTTTTGGCTGTTTTGCCGGCACTTAACTTATACTTTTTATATTGCCTTACTGCAAAGTGCTCCGGGCTCCTTTCTTCAAGCTCTTCAAACAGCAAATCGACACTGTTTTTGAAGCTTTCATCATCTTCCCTGACTTCCATCGAGTTTATCATTTCAAGCAGAGTAGAGAAGTTCCTTTCCTCAACCGGCGCTTCATAATGTATATATCCAATGAGCGCGGTATAAAGGAGTTTCTCAGCCTTTGTCCAAAATTCATCTCCGTCCTTTCCATCACCTTTGGTGTTCGCAATCAGCGTAGTCACAAGCTTCAGGATATCCTTTTCCGAATGGATATATGAAAAAGGATTATAGTGCATTGATTTTTTGAAATTTATCGTGTTGAAAATCTTTATGCGATATTTATGCACTAAAAAGGCATTTCCAATCTCATTAACTATGGTGCCTTTTGGATCCGTGACCACATATGATGAGTGCATCTGGAGCAGGTTTGGCTTTAATACAAAACGTGTTTTACCTGAACCGGAACCACCGACAATAAGCATATTTTTATTTCGTGCATATTTGGGGTTCGAAGGCCTGCTGCTCATTGTTATTCGTTCTGTCTGCGAAAGTATTATGTTATTTGAAAAGGACGAATCCTCAAAAGGGGCTATATCATCATGATTTCCCCATCTGGCTGAACCGTACTCCATATTGTGCCGGTATTTCTTTGCATTTTTACCTTTAAGACAGACTGCGAGCCTAAGTACTGCTCCGAAGATGATTCCGATCAGCAGGTCAAATGGGTTAAGGCTTGGGAAAATATTGGAAAATGCAGCCTTAAGACCACCATATATTACGATTCCCTGCAATTTTTCGGAAACAGTACTTCCCCATGATATTCTCCAAGCCTCACCTAAGTTTGTGCAGAAGAGCCCTATCAATACATACGGGATATTTAGTATTATCAGTTTCTTTGTCTTATGATTCATCGTGCACGCTCCCTTCTTTTATGAAGGGCTTTCTGAGGGAGCTGTGCGATAAACGCCTTAAAATGTCGGAGCTTTTCTAACACACTTGGCTTTTCAGCTCTTTGTTTTTTTTTCACTAATTTTGCAGAATACTCCTTCATCACCTGTGAAATAGCATCAGCATCTTTAGCCTTGAAGAAAATGGTATATTTTGGATTGTCTCCGGTTTTATCTTTGACAATCGCGAAATCCATGCCATATTTATTTGCAATCCGCTTAAACGTCCTGATGCTTTCATCGCTGACATCCATGGAAGATACTCCCTGTCCCTGCCTGATCAGCTTCTTGACAGATTGTTGTCCTACCGGATGACAGCTCTTTTCGATAATCTTATTCTTGCAAAGTCTGTATCCTACTCTTAAAGCCCGGAGCAAAACAGCGGCAGTTACCTTTGATGATCTGAAAGCCAACTGTACTGCTTCTCTTGATACATCACCGTTCAAATTTCACCTCATTTCTTGCTTTCGTTGATTTTTCTACAGCATCCTTTTTCTGCTGCTTTGCAATCTTTTCCTTTTTTGCCTTCAAATCAGCGATAACAGAACCCTTTTCCTGTGATTTAATCCCTCTGTCCATTTTTCTTTCATCAAATTTTTCGGCAAGTTCAAATATCTTATCCTTGGAATCATAGTGATAAACACTGTCTGTAAGCTTATCTTCAGGATCAAGGACACTGGAATTAACATCTCTTACCATCTTCTCAAGCATATTTCTGTCGGTGAGACCATTATCTTTGATTAAAAGAATTTCGTGGATGCTGCTGGGTAAGATATAGAAGTCACCACCAAGTCTTTCGGCTGCCTGATCCATAAAGTCCTGGTAGGCAAGTACGCTTGCTCCCATCATTTTGTCCGGAACGGAAGCTATATAAAAAGGATCTTCCATAACGGAATTAATTTCAGCTTCATTTACGTTTTCTGAACCGAGAATATCAGTCATGGTTTCAGAAAAGCTTTTTATTTCTGCAGGTCTGATTTCAGGTGCGATTTTCATGGCATCATTATGAAGCTGCTCTGCGGCTATTCCGTATTTATCGAGCATTTCATTTGTGACAAGGATTGAAGCCCGTCCCGATTCCGTATTCTCCAGAACGAAACGATATATAACCGCCATATCCTCAATATTCTTGTGCGGTACACTATTCAAGAGCTCCGCATTACGTTCTGATGAAACAACTTCAAGAGAAAGCTTACCTTTCATCTGTTCGTAATCGTTGATTACATTCAGATTGAAGTCGGGATGATTATTAAGAGCGTTTTCTGCAATACTCACAGCATTTGAAACAATTCTTTCAAATGGTTCCCCTTTCTGATATTCTTCAAAAAAGCGATCCACATTCAGGTTTACACCTATACGGGAGTTTTCCGGCTTGACCATAATTGCATCGTAAGTTTCATTTGCCTTTGTTACTGTATCTATGGATACCGTGCTGTCTCCATTGGTTCTGTTGTCGTAAGTATCTTTTACCTGGTTAGCAAGTGTTTCCTTAAATTCTTCATAGTTCATATATTTTTTCTCCGTTTCTTTTAATTGTTTTCCGGATATGAAAAAAGCGCCAGACTTGCATTTCGCAGGCTGACGCTTTTTTCATATCTATATTATATTGGAAGGAAGGTTTAGTCGAACTGTCGGATGCATCCATAACCTTTCGACATGATAATCATAACATGGTAAAAAATGAGCTTCAATCACAGATATATCACCTTTTTATCATAGAAAAATCATCAAAATATAATAAGTTTATAACGTTGTAACATAGAGAGGGGTGATATAAAGCGCAAAAATGATATAAGTGATTTGTAATTTGGTATTTGCTCTGTTCAAGTGTAAGGAGGATTCAATGAGCAGTCAAAGAGTATCTGAACCTTATAAAACAATCACCAGAATCTGTAATACAGAGGGGTTTGAAACCGATAATATTTATAATCTTGTACTAAGCTTTTTCAAAACGCATAAAAGGCTGAGATGGGCAAAGAAGGTAAACCCGATCAGCGATCGGACCAGTGAGCCTGTCCAATGTGAGGAATTGAGGCAGGAATTTCGATTAGCGATGTCAACTGACGATAGAAAAGTGCATGAAAGCTTCATATGGAAACTGTTTTCTTCGGGATGGGATGATACGCAGATCCAGATAGTACTTGATGAGATATCGGATTTTCAGGATGTTGGAAAGACGTATAGGAAAATAATCACGGAAGCATTTCTTAGTGAGGATAATGTGAGCGGTAAAGAGCTGTATAAAGAATGCCAGCTTGGGAAAACTGCTTTTTTTAATAAAAGAAAAGAGGCACTTTGTCTGTTCGGCATAACCATGTGGCTGTATGTTAGGGACAAAAACAAAGTCGAATCTTTGGGGGCGTGAATAACGCTCCCTTTTTGAATATGTGAATGACCTGCGCGGAATAAATGCGGAAAAACAACGGAAAAAGTTTGAACTATTACAGTGATCGTTTTGTTACAAATATGATAAGATGTTATTAATTTTGAATTTTAAATAACAACTTTATGTTGTAATTATAATTCGAAAATATTAAATTAATATCGGAGGGATTTAATGAAAATTGTAAATTCACGATGGTTATTTTGTCCGGTGTGTGGGGACAGAATAATGAGAGCAAAGAAAGGAGCGCTGGATTACCCATGCTCATGCGGCGTAAAACTTACAGCCTGCATATCTAATGAATTTGTTACAACTATGATCAACAGCAATGAATCAAAAGAAGAGGATATTCGTGAAAAGCTGGATAGTTATTATAAGACAATGCAGAGTATGATTTTACACTGATATGAAGCAAAACAAATGACAACTGAATATGGATGAGGTAGTGAAAGGACTAGTGCAGAGCCGAAAGCCAGAGAGTTATAGAGCCAGGAACAGCTTCATTACCAAGAGTTTGCCAAGAGCTTAAAGAGTCATGTGATGAACATGTAACATCGAAGGAGTCTGCAAAACGGAAATATAACTGATACGGTTTATACCGATTGGTTTTATTAAGGTTTTGCAGACCTTTTTTTGCTCTTGGCACGGTTGTATTTCCGTTTTAAGGACTCGGAAATGGAGCCGAAAATGAAAAACGAAAATGCAGCCACAGTAAAAACATTAGGAATGAAGATCAGATTGCGCAGGAAGCAGCTGGGACTTAGTCAGGACGTGCTTGCGGAAAAACTGTTTACATCAAAGCAGATGATATCTGCCTACGAAAATGACAAGGTTGACCTGAAGGTATCTGTGCTTGTTGACATTGCTGCTGTGCTTGATGTCAGCCCAGCGTGGTTTTTCAATGATTTATGGGAGGATAATTCTGATAGCGCGGAAAATGTGATGCTTAGTCTATACTCGGCACTTCCGGAAGAATTGAAAACTGTCGCTGAAGATCAGATTCGTTCGCTGGTAGCATATTCCATGAAATCCGTAAGATAGTCAAATATGGTTTTACTTTTGTAAAAATTCTCTATCTCCTTGCTCTTTTTAAAGCATTATAAAATGGAATTATGGGGAAATTTACAGAAGGAGAGGTGCCTATGACAAATCTTATTAAAGAGTATTCTGTTGCAGATCCTTCACGACGGGTGGATCTTATCTGTAAGTATTTCGACATATTCCTGGGAGCCATTGACAGCAGGATATCAGGACTTTTGTATCTTATAGAAAATGAAAAAAGTTATAATTATCATGCTATGAATGGTGACCTGGGTATCCGTGTGCAGACCATGAGGAATCATGATCCGACTTCAAGTGAGGGATTGCGCAGAACTATAACAAGGGATGCGCTAATCACCTGCGATTTTTCCGACGGAATTCTCGAAGGTACTGACCGGGGCGAAGCCTTCAAGCGGGAAGCCTTTATCCTGAAAAGGATGAGAAATGATTATTCCCTCTTTAACATACAGCTCAACAATCTTGACGAAAGCAGCCGCCGGGTATTCTTAGCATATATCAGCAAGAAAAAATCCATCAACGAAATATCCGATGAAATCGGTGTCGGCATTGAGGCAACAAGGAATAAGATTTATAAGATTAAGCT
>CAJORC010000028.1 GCA_905236615.1 uncultured Lachnospiraceae bacterium | reverse complement strand
ATGCCTTTTATCGTGTGGTTCTCGTCGTAGTCCAGATCCAGAAGGCTTGTCTTGCCCCAGTATTCAAGTGAACGGATAATATCACTCTCCATAAGATTAAAGATATCAGCTATATCTGCGACTGAAACGGGAGCAGAGCCCGAGGCATTTCTCAAAAGGTAGAGATATACCTTTATCTGTGCCTCATTGGCATCTTTTAAATAAGTATCAATAAAAAGATTTGATACCGCAGTAGTTGAGCTGTTTCTTTTTTCATAGAGTGTAATGTTATTCACGTCAGTAATTCTCCTATAAATGCTGTTGATATATAAAAAATGATGCCGTGGCATAGTGACGCCTTTGTCATCAAAGCTATGCTGATTATAGCACAGGCTTTCCACAAAATACAACGGCTGAAACTCTGTGAAACCGCTTAAATTGGGCACTTCCGGCATTCTGTGGATAATGTGGATAATGTGGAAAACTACTCCCGGAAGCCAATTTATGAGACTAAAAAATCCACATCCTGATGTGAAAAGTTTTTCACATCAAAATGTGGATAATGTGGATAAGTTAATTCTGAAGTAAGTCTTCTCCGATTTTATATACGTCTCCGGCGCCCATGGTTATCAACAGGTCACCGTTGATACAATTTTGTTGTAAAAATTTTTCGATCTCGATAAATGAGCTGAAATGATAGGCATCTCCGCCGCGTTTGCGTATCTCTGCAGCCAGCATTGCGGAACTTATTCCTAAATTATCGGTTTCCCTTGCAGCATAAATATCTGCGATGATGAGCCTTTCAGGACCTGTGAGCGCCTCTGCGAACTCATTGAAGAGAGCCTTGGTACGCGAGTAGGTATGAGGCTGGAAAACTATCCATATCGTGCGGTGAGGGCAGTGCCTTGCAGCATCGATGGTCGCCTTGATCTCTGTCGGATGATGTGCATAATCGTCTATGACAGTTACACCGTTGTATTCACCCTTCTTCTGGAAACGGCGGTCGGTTCCGTGATATTCCTTGAGAGAAGGAGCGATCTCCTCGTGGGAAAGTCCCAGAAGGCTGCATGCGATATATGCTGCCATGGAGTTATAGATATTGTGCTTGCCCGGTACGGAGAGCTCGATCCTGCCGATCGCCTCATCTCCTTTGTTTAACATATAGGAAGCATGGGCAAAACCGTCAAAACGGATATCTGTAGGATAGTATTCTGACGTTTCTTTATGACCGTATTTAATGACCTTGCATTTGAGACCTTCGGTGAGTGCATCCAGATTTTCTATATCACCGTTTATTATAAGGAAGCCATCCTCCGGAACAGATGCCGCAAATTTATGGAAAGATGCGCGGATATCGTCCAGATCCTTGAAGAAGTCAAGGTGGTCAGCGTCAACATTAAGTACAACAGCGATCTTCTGGAAAAATGAAAGGAAGCTGTTTGTGTACTCACAGGCCTCGGTTACGAATAACTTGTCACCGCCCACGCGGAAGTTTCCGTTGATGGAGGGGAGCATTCCGCCTACAGAGATAGTGGGGTTCTTGTCGTTATGAAGAAGTACTTCCGAAACCATTGAGGTTGTGGTCGTCTTGCCGTGAGTTCCGGCTATTGAGATGGGGAACTCATAATTCTTCATTACGGCGCCGAGAAACTCTGCACGGCTTACGGTCAGGATGCTGGATCTTCTTGCTTCGATAAGCTCCGGGTTGTCGTCATGGATCGCAGCAGAATATACAACAAGTCCTGTGCCTTCTTTGATGTTATCGGCAGATTGCGGGATGTTAACCTTTGCACCGAGGCTTCTCAGCTTTTCGATGATCTCGCTTTCTTTTCCGTCGGAACCGCTTACCTCAAAGCCTTTGGAGAGGATGAGTTCAGCGAGTCCGCTCATGGAAATACCGCCGATGCCGATAAAGTGAACATGCATTTTATTGTTTAAGTCAAATCTGTCCATTTCTGTGATTACCTCTTGTCAATAGAATAATAACAGCTTATTATACACCTTTTTCGTGATTTTTTACAGTATGGCAATCAATCTTTTCAGTTTTCATCTTTAAAAAACGTAACTGTTCACACCTTGCAGGTGCTCACAGTTACGGGATTTGCCCATTTTAAGATTGCCTACGGCAATGGGGCAAATCCCAGTT
>CAJORC010000027.1 GCA_905236615.1 uncultured Lachnospiraceae bacterium | reverse complement strand
ATTCTTAAAGCTTCTCCGCCAAGTGAATAATCTTTTGACATATAACTTCCAAAAATGGCCATCGAGCCCATTCCTACCGACAACGTAAAGAAAGCCTGATTCATCGCGGCATCAATGACCTTTGATAAACCTATATTCTTTGCTGTTTCAAAAGACGGAAGCAGATAGAACCTTATTCCTTCCGCTGCTCCCTTCAGTGTAAAGCTGTGAACCGCAAGCAGAATGATAAGGATAAGAAGTCCCATCATCATTATCTTTGTTATTTTTTCAATTCCGTCCTGAAGACCCATACTGCATACAACGCATCCAATAACCACAGTTATCGCCATGAAAAGCAGCATCTGCACCGGTGATGCAAGCATTTCATTAAAGACATCCTCAACCCCGCTGCCGTCCACATCACTAAACCTGCCGGTAACGAATTTGATCACATAATTCAGCATCCAGCCCGATACCGTTGTGTAATACATCATCAGCAGAAGATTTCCCAGCACACATATCCATCCGTGAATATGCCATTTACTGCCTTTTTTTTCAAGAGTTTTATATGCCTTCACGGCACTTTTCCTGCTTCCCCTTCCAACAGCAAGCTCCATAATAAGTATAGGTGCACCCATTATCAGAAGAAACAGCAGATAAATCAGAACAAAGAGCCCTCCGCCGTTCTGTCCCGTAACATACGGAAACTTCCACACATTTCCTATTCCTATTGCACAACCTGCACTTACCAGTAAAAATCCGATCCTTGATCCAAAACTTTCTCTCTTCATTAATACTATATTCCCATTTCTTAAACTTCTTATATGAACGGATTATAAAACCTTGATCCGTCCATGTATGTAATAATAAGGACCGCAGCCGAAAAAACAATTATAAAAGCTATCACGGCATAATCTGCCGGCGCAAGCTTCTTTTTCGAATACCAGCTCCTTTTTTTCTTTTTGCCAAATCCCCTGAGCTCCATGGCGTTGCTGACCACTTCTATCCTGTCCATAGACGAAAAAAGAAGAGGACTGATTATACTCGCATTCCTTTTTATCCTCTCCATGAGTCCTGCCTTCGAGCTCATCTCTATCCCTCTGGCTTCCTGTGCATTTCTTATTTTCCTGAAGTCCCCCTGAAGATCAGGGATATAACGAAGCGCCAGTGAAAAAGCATAAGAAACCGTATAAGGTATTCCGACACCATTCATAGATGCCGCAAGTTCACTCGGGTCTGTCGTCACCAGAAAGATAAATATCGTAGGAATGACCGTAAAATACTTTATCATGACATTATACTCATAAAAGAGCTGTTCTGCCGTTATGCTGTAATTCCCGAAAAGATCTGCTAGATCCGTTCTGCTCTTATAAATATCGCAGCCCTGATAAGGTGCAAAGAAAAAGATACAGAGAAGATTTATCAGCATGAAAAACATTACAGCCTTAAATACCGTACTGACCTGTTTCCAGCTTGTGCCGGAAAGCCTGTATATACAGGCTCCGATAATCACCATAATATGAAGTATCCTCGTATCATAGGTCAGTGCACTTGTGAGGCACCACAGAATGAAAAATACAAGCTTTGTAAACCCGCTCAGTTCATGAATCCGGGTATTCTTTTTTTCATACGAGATTAATTTAGACATTACTCCGGATCTTCCTTTCATAATATATAAAACTGTTTACAAAGTCTGATGCATCCTCTATATCGCAAAGCTTTGCCAGATCGTAAAGCGATGTTTTCTTAAGATATGCCCTGTCTGCGATAGCCTCATCAGTCAGCACTGCCGCCGGACTGTCATCGGTTATGAGCCTGCCATCTGCAAGAACGATCGCCCTGTCGGTATATTCCAGCATAAGATGCATATCATGGGTTATCATTATAATGGTAATTCCCGTTTCTTCATTTATTTTCTTCAGGAACTCCATTATCTCTGTGTAATGTCTGTAATCCTGTCCTGCCGTAGGTTCATCAAGAATAAGTATCTCCGGCTTCATTACAAGTATGGAGGCGATAGACACTCTCTTCTTCTGACCAAAGCTTAAGGCGTTTACAGGCCAGTTTCTGAAAGGATAAAGGCCGCAGATTTTAAGGGTTTCCTCTACCCTCTCTTTGATCTCATCTTCCGGAACGCCCCTGCAGCTGAGACCCAGTCCCACTTCGTCCATTATAAGCGGCTTGCTTATCATCTGGTTCGGACTCTGCATGACAAAGCCGATCTTTTCTCCCCTCTCCTTTATGGAAAGATCAGTCAAATCTTCTCCATTCAATAATATTTTTCCGGAAAGAGGCTTATAGAATCCGCAAATAAGAGCCGATAATGTTGATTTTCCGGCTCCGTTTTTCCCGACTATGCTCAATATCTCGCCCTTACGGACTCTGAAATTTATATCCTCTAAAACGTATTTTCTATCCTGACTGCCCGTATCATAGCTAAAACTCAGATTTTCCACTTCAAGAAGATATGGATTGTTATTTACAGGCAGATTTTTTTCCGAATTCTCATACCAGTTTTTTACCTTTTCACGATAAGGTAAAATATTCATGCTTTCAATGTGCTGAGGCTTATCCTCGGCAGTTATCTCAGCTCCGGCATATTTAAGGGCTGAAATATACAGCGGTTCACGGATACCCTCTTTCGACAGCAGGTCACCCGCCAGAAGTTTATCCGGTTTTTCATCCGCTATTATTCTTCCGTCATTAACAAGTATTATCCTGTCAAGATCCCGGTAGAGGCAGTCCTCAAGTCTGTGCTCGATTATGATGACCGTGAGATTCTTTTTCTGCATGAGCTCATCTATAAGGGCAATGGTCCTCTTTCCTGTTGCCGGATCCAGATTAGCAAGAGGCTCATCAAAAAGCAGTATTTCTACATCATCCACAAGAACTCCTGCCATCGATACTCTCTGCTTCTGTCCTCCCGAAAGCTCCGCCGGGGAACTTTTCAGAAGATTTTTTATATCAACAAGTTCCGCTGCCCTGTCAACTTTATCAAATATCTCTGCCTGACTCACAGCATCATTTTCCAGCGCAAATGCCACATCCTCGGCAACCGTAAGGCCTATAAACTGTCCGTCACTGTCCTGAAGAACGGTACCGACTTTTTTTGACATCCCAAAAACGCCCGAAGTGGCAGGATCCTGTCCTGCCACTTTAAGCTCACCCTTTACTTCTCCATTGTATGAACACGGGATAAGCGCATTAATGCAGTGCGCTAACGTTGACTTTCCCGAACCCGAAGGACCTGCGATAAGTATCTTCTCGCCCGGATATATCTTCAGGTTTATATCATGGATAGTAGTTTCCTTCTGAGATCTGTATTTAAATGAATAATCCTTAAATTCTATAATTGCTTCCATAAGTACAAATCTTTCGTGTTTCTCAGTCTTCTTTCGTAAGGCTCGAAGATTTTCCTGCTATCTTTGAATAAGCAGCAAGAAGGATCGATCCCAGTACCCCGATGATGATGACATTTCCGAGGCATGCAAGTGCACCCTGTGCAAATACCTTATTGGAAGGCTCGGCATAAACCGCAACATCAAGTGCAGGTGCAGCGCCAACCCATGCGATAGCATTTGCAATTATCTGTACAATGTTGAACCAGATTATCGCATTCTTTCCAAAAGCACCTTCTTTTACTCCAAATCTCTTACGGAAAAGCCCTATTGCGATACCGACTATAGCTTCCGGCAATACCCAGCTCCACCACACACTTCCATAGAAAAGAGCATCGCCGAGTGCATGTCCCAGAAGTCCGACCAGTGCACCAACCATCGGTCCGAATACTGCCGCAAGGAATGAAAGAATAGCCATTCGGGGCTGCAGAGCCGTATTAGGAACGATCACAAGGGGTATCTGAACTTCCGTAAGCACTACAAAAAGTGCCGTACCTATTCCTGTTGCCACAACTTCTTTGATTCCGAACTTAATCTTCATAGCTAACCTCCTCTGGTAACATCTTATTATCTCAGTGAGAACAGAATGTCTCCGTATGTAGGATAAGGCAGGTATCCGTCAGGTATTATCGCCTCAGCCTTATCAACAGCCTTCCTCAGTTCTTCCATATCCTTAAGAATAGTATCGTGATAGAAGTGAGCTGTCTCAAGCATGTCCGTCATAGCCTCTGCTTTTCGTGTATCAGCCTTAAGAACATCAAGCTGTGTGCATATCTTCTCCGATGTATCATCAAGAGTGGATATTATACGCTCCTCATAAGTACACTTCATATTTGGAGAAAATCTCTTCTTATCAAGTGCCTCGACAGTTATGTCCTTCATATACTTAACAAGACCGGCCGTAAAGTCTTTCCTTACCATCTCCTGCATTGCAAGGGACTCGATATGGATAGTCTTTACATAGTTCTCAAGGAAGATCTCATATCTTGACTCAATCTCTTCTTTAGTAAATATACGGTGTCTCTCAAAAAGATCGATATTCTTCTCGTCAAGAAGATGAGTCATTGCATCCGGAAGAGAAGCAAGGTTGTAAAGACCGCGTCTTTCAGCCTCTTCAATCCATTCATCCGTATAACCGTTTCCGTTAAAGATGACTTTCTTATGCTCTTTAAGAAGCTTTTTCAGAAGCTTATCAAGCTCATCCTCAAACTTATCCTCGCTTACTGACTCCAGTGCGTTATAGATATTTCTGAGTGCATCAGCAACAGCCGTATTCAGAACCACGTTAGGATCCGATATTGAAAGTGCGCTTCCGGGCATACGGAATTCGAATTTGTTTCCTGTAAATGCAAAAGGTGAGGTACGGTTACGGTCTGTATTATCCTGAGTAAAATGAGGAAGAACCCTTGCAATACCCATCTGCTTTTTCTCTGAAGAAACAAAATCTGTTCCTTCTTCCAGAGATTTAAGCTGTGCTGCAAGCTCGTCTCCCACAAATATGGAAATAACAGCCGGCGGAGCCTCGTTTGCTCCCAGACGATGATCATTTCCCGCAGTTGCAACCGATATCCTCATGAGATCGGCATAATCATCAACCGCTGCAATTACCGCAAGCAGGAATACCATGAATATCCTGTTTTCTTCGGGAGTCTTTCCGGGTTTTAAAAGATTCTCTCCCGTATCGGTAACTATCGACCAGTTGTCGTGCTTACCGCTTCCGTTCACTCCTTCAAAAGGCTTCTCATGAAGAAGACATGCAAAATTATGCTTGTCTGCAATTTTCTTCATGATTTCCATTGTGAGCTGGTTGTGGTCTACAGCCACATTCGCTGTCTCAAATACCGGAGCGAGTTCGTGCTGTGCCGGTGCAACCTCGTTATGTTTTGTCTTAGCCGGAACACCGAGTTTCCAGAGTTCTTCGTCGAGGTCGTGCATGAAACTTGCAACCTTTGGTTTCAAAACTCCGAAATAATGATCTTCCATCTCCTGACCCTTGGGCGCTGCCGCTCCGATAAGGGTACGCCCCGTAAGAAGAAGATCTTTTCTTTTCTTATATAAATCTTTATCTATGAGGAAATATTCCTGCTCGGCACCGACAGTGATATCTATCCTGTTGACTTCCGTCTTTCCCAGAAGATGAAGAACCTTTACCGCTTCACGATTGATCGTTTCCATCGAACGAAGAAGCGGGGTTTTCTTATCAAGTGCCTGTCCGCCGTAAGAGCAGAAAGCTGTAGGAATATAAAGTGAACCGTCCTTTATGAATGCCGGTGAACTCGGATCCCATGCCGTATATCCTCTTGCTTCGAAAGTAGCTCTCAGACCTCCTGAAGGGAAACTGGACGCATCCGGTTCGCCCTTAACAAGTTCTTTGCCGGAAAATTCCATTATAACTCCGCCTGTTGGTTCAGGCGAGATAAAACTGTCATGCTTTTCAGCCGTAAGACCGGTCATTGGCTGAAACCAATGTGTATAATGCGTAGCACCGTGCTCGATCGCCCAGTTTTTCATAATTGCCGCAACACTGTTTGCAACCTCAAGCTCAAGGTGACTTCCGCGCTGGATCGTCTTGCGAACAGCCCTGTAAATATCCTTGGGCAGGCGTTCTCTCATAACAGAATCATTAAAAACAAGACATCCGAACATCTCCGGTACTGATTTTGTCTCTTCCGACATTGTCTCCTCCTAAATAAATAAAAACTGCTGTTAACAAATCTGCGTCAATGCCAAAAGCACCGACTGCACCATGATTTAGATTATCTTGAAAGCATTTTATTGTCAAGCATTTTCTTTTCTGCTTTAAACTGATAGAAATTGTATTTTTGTTAATACTTACAAGAAATAATAAATTCTTTAAAAATCATTTGTTAAAATTTGATAAAATCATCATAAAGTGATATACTGTTTACAGTAAAAATATTCATAAAATATTTCAATGGATGCACTGTCTGACAGACAGGGAATGCAGGAAGGGGTAAAATATGGGCAAGAAGGAAAAAAGAAACGTTATTGTCGGACAGTCCGGCGGACCTACCGCAGCGATCAACT
>CAJORC010000026.1 GCA_905236615.1 uncultured Lachnospiraceae bacterium | reverse complement strand
GACGGTAAAGTCGGGAGAGTTTTCACCGGAGATCATATTCGAAAAAGGCGCACCTAAGGAGTTTTCAGCTGTAGATCTCACTGAATACAGAGATCTGGAGGTTGAAAAACATGAATCGATCTCGGAAGTTCTTGAAACTTATTACGCAAGGAAAAATGACCTGACAAGGATACGTCAGCGTTCGGCGGATTTAAGAAAGATAGTATCGACTATACTTGAACGTGATTATAAAAAGCTTGATATACAGACAAAGCAGCTTAAAGATACTGAGAAAAAGGATAAATACAGGGTTTACGGGGAACTCCTGAATACCTATGGATACAGTGTTGAAGAGGGTGCAAAATCCCTCACCTGTGATAATTATTATACCAATTCGGAGATCACGATACCCCTTGATCCGCTTTTGTCGGCAAAGGATAATGCGAAAAAATATTTTGACCGTTATCAGAAACTAAAGAGAACGGAAGAAGCGGTGGGAGAGCAGTTAAAGGAAACACGGGCAGATATAGAACATCTTGAGTCCGTGCAGAATTCTCTTGATATCGCATCGGATGAGGCAGACCTTAAGGAAATAAGACGTGAGCTTGCTGACAGCGGATACATAAAGAAGCATGCGGCGAAAAAAGGAGAGCGGTCAACTAAGAGCCTTCCGCTCCATTATCTTTCGTCCGATGGTTTTGATCTGTATGTAGGCAAGAATAATTATCAGAATGATGAGCTGACCTTTAAGTTTGCAAACGGTAATGACTGGTGGTTCCATTCAAAGAAATTTCCGGGTTCGCACGTTATAATGAAATGCAACGGGCTTACACCTGAAGAAATACCCGACAGGGCATTTAATGAGGCAGGTGCGCTTGCAGCGTATTATTCAAAAGCCCGGGGACAGTCAAAGGTTGAAATTGATTACGTCCAGAAAAGGGAAGTTAAAAAACCTGCCGGAGCGAAGCCCGGATTTGTGGTTTACTATACAAATTACTCGATGGCGATCGATTCTGATATATCATCATTAAAGCAGTTATAATTATGAACAGTATGTCCGTTGACTTTTAATTCTATATTTTTTACGGAAATACTGACTGAACGAGCTGCAAAGAAGCCTATATAAACATATTCACTGTCTATGGCAGTGAGCGTATAGTCATAACCTGAAATAACTTCATCATAGCCCTCTATCTGTGCGGAGTATCCGTCACCGGTAGAGGCTATTTTCATATTTAAACATTCTCCGGCTATTGGAAGCTTTTTCAGCTGTCCTCCTTCAAAATCCGGGAGACCGCTTTTCCTTGCGAATGTATTGGAGCCGTTTTCGAACCCTGGACGGAAAGTTATGCCGGCAGCAACATAATCGCCCAGAATCAGCCCGCTGTATTCGTCAATATAAATATCATCTCTGACCATCAGGCCAAATGCGGAATAGTCTGCGGCGGTTCCGGCAGAGTTAAAACTGTCAAGGGTAACATCAGCGGACAGGGAAAAGCCGGCAGATGCGGGAAGCCGCATAAAATACATTGCCATTCCGTCGGATTTTTCCATGATTTTGCCGTTTATCTTGTTTATACCGCATTTTATGCTCATTTCACCGCTTTTATTCTTACCCAGATAAACTTCGCTTTTGTCATGGATTGAGGATTTATTCACATCACCAAAAACTGTGGCATACCAGATATTGGAATTTTCATCGGCATAACTGCCCCAAAAATCACTGCCCTTGCCGGGGCGGCTGTAAACCGGTTCGACGTATTCTTTATTGATGGAAAGTTCTTTCCAGTAAGATGCACGTTCAAGAGGATTTTCAAAATCTTCTTTTAAATATTTTTTAAGCGGAGAATCATTTTTCCTGAGCTCATCTGCAAACAAGTATGCATTCACGGCAGCCCCGAAAAGACTGGTATGTGTGTCATCTACGGAAATTGGATTTGAACCGGTCCGTGCATGCTGGAATAAAGTGTCTGCTTCTTTCGCAAGAGCAACCGTTCTTTTGGTAAGGTCACAGACCGGAACGGAAAGGTTTTTTCCGAGCTTGCGGATCACTTCTGCATAATCCCCGTCTTTTGTGATATGAACGTTGTTGCCGGTGTATTCTTTGCGTTCATCCCGTCGGGCAATGGGTGTTGCAAGGACAGACAATGCGCCTTTACCGGCAGCGGGAGAAATATAGTATTTCCAGAGACTGTTGGCGAATGTGCCGTCTGCATTATGATCAGCGGAGGGATAGGTGTAAGTAAGGTTACCGGATTTTTCATCATTGTGTCCAAAGCCTATTATAAGGAAATCTCCCTCTGAAATACCGTTAAGCAGTCTTTGATAATTATCACTGCTGCGAAAACTCTTTGAACTTGTTCCCGAGATTGCCAGGTTGATCAAATTTACATTATCATTAAAATAAAGACCTAACTGCGTGCCCCAGCCATATCGCGGCATATAATAATTATCCTTAAAAGCACTTACGGTGCTGTCGCCGACTATCCAGACATTAATTTTATCATTTGTGTAATTTTTCATCTTAATCACCCTATGTTTTATGATTAAATGTCAGAATAACACTAATAATTTGTATTTAATATTGAAAATCTGTCATCATTATTGCAAATATGCTGATTTTTTATATAATTATACTAGACATATTAATAGATACATTTATCAGCGAAATTTAGCTTGAAATCTCTATCTTTTTCATATATCATAGAATACCGAATTTTATCGAAAATTCGGTATTCGTATTGGACTAGCAACTGCATTCTTGCAGTTGCGTATCCGCCAAAGGCGGATTTCCGGACAAAATTCCGATTTTTTTGTCCGGAAAGTCATAGGTTAATCTAATTTGCGAAAAAAGATGAAAGAGGAATGAATAATGAACATGAGATTTGAGTCTGATCTTGCACACGAGCTTTATATTGAGGTTTCAGCACTGATTGATACTGACAGGATCAAACGCTCGTATATTTCAAGTGATTATATATGGAAGGTATGGCAGAAGGTTTATAAGAGCCGCTGCGGATGCACAAGATATTACCTTCTTCCGGAAGAAAAGTAATGAATCGTTCATAATGAACATTTAAAAGAACCGTTGCGAATGTGAATTTCTTAACATTTCTATTTGACCTGAATCAAGTTTGTAAAATTTAATTTGAACTATAATATTAGGCGGTCAGCGGTTTTAGCCGACCGACCAGATTAAAATATATCAAAATGTTTGGAGGATTTTCTTATGTTCGGTTTCGGTACAATGATAGAGAAACTTAAAAAAGACCCTAAATCAATCGTATTTACAGAGGGCTCAGACCCCAGAATTCTTGAGGCAGCTTCAAGACTTCTTGCAAGCAGCTTTTTAAAGCCTGTACTTCTCGGAAATCCCGATGAAATAGAGAAATCTGCTGAAAACGCCGGATACAATATCCGCGGCGCTGAAATAATCGATCCTGAAAACTATGACCGTTTTGATGAAATGGTTGATCTGTTCTGCGAGATCAGAAAGAGCAAGGGAATGACACCTGAAGAGGCAAGAAAGATTCTTTCTGCAGGAAACTATTTCGGAACAATGCTCGTAAAGATGGGCGTTGCTGACTGTCTTCTCGGCGGAGCAACATATTCAACAGCAGATACAGTTCGTCCGGCTCTTCAGATCATCAAGACCAAGCCCGGAAATTCAATAGTTTCATCTTGCTTTATACTTGTGCGTCCTTCAGCAACAGGAGAGAACGAAGTTCTTGCCATGGCTGATTGTGCTATCAACCTTTATCCTACAGAGGATGAGCTTGTTGAGATCTGCGGTGAGACAGTTGAATGCGCAAGAGTATTCGGAGTTGATCCTAAGGTTGCATTCCTCAGCTATTCAACACTTGGCTCAGGAAAGGGCGATGCTGTTACAAAGATGCAGAATGCTACAAAGAAGGCAAAAGAGAAGTATCCTGATCTTCCGATCGAAGGAGAGCTTCAGTTTGATGCGGCCGTATCTCCGAGAGTTGCCCGCACAAAGTGCCCCGGATCTTCAGCTGCTGCAGGCCACGCAAATACATTTATATTCCCTGATATCAATGCAGGTAATATCGGTTATAAGATTGCTCAGCGTATGGGCAATTTCGAAGCTTACGGACCTATCCTTCTCGGTCTTAATGCTCAGATCAATGACCTTTCAAGAGGATGCAATGCACTTGAAGTTTATTCAATGTCAATAATTACTGCAGCTCTTGCCTAAAAAAGTTGTTGACAAAGAAAAAATGCGTGTGTATAATCTACTAGGTATGGTTCATGAAATATGACTCATCAAGCATTATTTTGATTTGATTATAAAGCGTGTTAGGAGGTGTAGATAGATGTCAATTTGTCCGAAGAATAAATCTTCCAAAGGACACAGAGATCAGAGAAG
>CAJORC010000025.1 GCA_905236615.1 uncultured Lachnospiraceae bacterium | reverse complement strand
TTTCTTTTCTCGGGTCTTTTTAATTTCATTCCCAGAATGAAATTTGCCAGCCACAAAAGCATATTCTCATCCCCTTAAGAAGGTGTTTCCCCTAAAAAACATCATCATATTCACTAGCATGTTATAATTATTGTAGCAAACATTCGTCACTTTGTACAACAGGAAAGGATAGATTTATGGATTTTGAAAACAGCTCTTCAACCTATTATCTTATAATCCGCCAATCTGAAGAATTCAGGAATTTTGAGCAGAGATACAAGATCTATCTTGAGTCTTTTAAAATACAGATTGATAATTTCCTCAGAAACTCAACTCCGCTTGACTGGAATGTCCTTGACGATTACGCTGTAACACTAATACCGGAGGATATGAGATCCTCGCTTACTTTCGCATATCTGAGTCTGATCCGTCCACCAAGTGATTATATGTCGGTTTCACATATGTTTAATTCAGGTCTTATCTGCCGTATTTATGCAAAATGGCTGCAGTTAAGCCCTGAGGACAGCCGGCTCCTCACTCGCTGCGGCTTTCTTTACGACATAGGAAAATGTATGCTCCCCGAAGAAGTCCTTTTCAAGAACGGAAAACTCTCCGACCTTGAATTCGATCTTATAAAAACCCATGCCTTTTTAGGTAAGGTACTGCTTACAAGACAACCGGATATAGACGAGCACATCCTTAATGCCACCCTGCAGCACCATGAACGCTCTGACGGAAGCGGTTATCCGCAGAAATTAACGAGTGCAGAGATCGACCGCTTTGCGGGGATGGTCGCTATTGTTGACGTTTATGAGGCAATGACCAGTGCAAGGAGTTATCGTGAACCGCTTTGTGCTTATCAGGTTGTTTCGCTCTTTCAGGAGCAGTCTCTCCAAAAATATGACCTCAACTCGATAAATAACTTCCTTAACCACCTTATTGATGACTTTATCGGAAGCTATGTTAAGCTTTCAAACGGTCTTGCAGGAAAAGTACTTATGAAGAACAGCAATGACCTTGCCCGCCCGCTGGTACTCTGCGGCGAACAGGTTGTTGATCTGGCTCATGAAAAAGGGCTTTCGATTGTTGCGATCATTTGATAACCAGTATTATTAGGAGGGGTGAAATGGCTACAGCCGGATTAATACTCGGTATAATCGGATTTTTGTCCTCTTTCCTGCTTGTCGGTATGCTTTTCAGCGCGGCAGGACTGGCTATTTCTGCGCTTTCCATGTCTAAAGGCGGTGGGAAAAGAGCTCTTCTTGGAATACTTTTTTCCATAGCCGGTCTCCTTCTGCCCACAATCTTTATAGGCAGTTATATTACCGGAACTCCGGAACAAAAGGCCGCCATGGTTGAAACCATCGGCTCCGTCCTGCATATTGATCCTTCCCGTTTTGTAAATAAAACTGACAATGATCCTGTTTCAAGTCTGAGTGATAATATTGTCCCCCTGTCTGAAATATCTGAGTCCGAAGCTTCTGAGAGCGAAGGTTCTTCCGATGCTGAAACTGATACAGCTTCCGAAGAAGACTCCGATGATGCTCTTTCAGCAACCGTTTCCTCCGATTACATCGCACCCTCCGAAGAAAGTCTTGAGGCTGCCGATGAACTTGCCGAAAAGACGGGACTCGGAGAAATCGACGAAACCGTTGAGACCGTAGCCGATGACGTCGCTGACAGGCTTGAAGAAGAACTCCTCACCGGTCCCACAGGCGATGACCTTGACTTTGACCCTGTCTATTATCCCTATTATGACTTTATAAATGACAATTCCAAAGAACTCTACAGGCAGATCTATGCTAATGCGAAAATTACGAACAGTCCTTTTAAGGCAGTCAACAAAGAGATCAGTCAGAAAGAGCTCAGCAACGCATTTGAAGCACTCTTTTACGACCATCCCGAATTGTTCTGGCTGGAAACTGCTTACACTGCTTCCTACAGAAAAAGCGGTGACTGTATAAAGATCGACCTTGAATTCAATTCCACTGCTGATGATCTCGACAATTCAAAAGAGAAATTTGACAATGCAGCCAACGAGATCCTGAATGAAGCAAAAGGACTTGCCTCCGACTTCGATAAGGAAAAACACGTTCATGATGCACTTGCCAAACGGGACAGTTATTCTCTTTCCGCTCCGCTCAACCAGTCAGCCTACAGTGCTCTGGTCAACGGTGAAACGGTCTGTGCAGGATATGCGAGAGCTTTCCAGTATCTTATGCAGGAACTAAAAGTTCCGACATACTTCTGCGCCGGTTATGCGGGAGAAGCCCACGCATGGAATATAATCAAGCTGGATGATGATTACTACAACCTCGACGTAACATGGGATGATACTGCTGACGAAAAAATCTGCAATTATGACTATTTCAACAAGACCGATAAAGATTTTTCAAAGGACCACGCCCGCCGTACCCTTTCGGTTTATCTGCCGTCATGCGTTGGCGTTGACTATGCTTATGACTCATCTGAGGATTCTGATGATGCTTCCGATGATGAGAACCTTTTAGGTATTGAAGATTACGGTTTCAGTGAAAGCGATCTTATAAAAGATATTTCATCTTACTATGATGATACTTACAAAAAAATAGTTGAAAAAGGAAAGGGAAGTTACAAGTATACAAGCGTTATCGAAGGGGACGAATTATATGAATCCCTGCGTGAAGCTTATAATTCAAAAGAAGCTGACCGTACCATTCTGAGCAAAGCACTTGAAGAGCTCGACGCATCTGCCGTTAATATAAGTGTCCAGCCTGTAAAACTTTCAGGCGGCAGATATCTTCTCGAACATACCATAAGCGTTTACTAAATTTATTCATATTTTTACCGATATAAATAAAAATTGATACCCGGAGGCAATTCTGAAATGAGAGAGGCAATATATCAAAATAAATATTTTTTGCACCTCTTATTTGCCATGTCTCTTTTTATCATATTAATTGCTATTGCGTCGGAATTTTTATTTGCACCGGTATTCGATGACAAAGACTATATGGATTTCAACGATGACTGGGGTATATATTATAACGGAAAAAAGTATTTTACCGACAGTATAGATGAATTCCATTTTCCCGGAACCATCGAAGAAGGTGACACGATAATACTCCGAAAAACCATTCCCGAAACTTTGAACGGCGGACGTTCCCTGTCTTTTCTGCTGTCTCTGAGCGGAGTACGTGCTTTTGTTGACGGGCATCAGATTTACGAAAGCGGTATACACTATCCGCGTCATGGAAAACTTGCCCCGACCTGCCGTCATTTTATTCCCATTCCCGACAACTCCGGCGGAAAAACCATTCTGATCGAGATCCTTCCAACTGACAGAAATGCTTTTACCAATATAGGAAATATCAAGCTCGTCCGTTCCGATCTCGCATATTATTTTCTGGCACGTGAAAAAAGAGGAACTCTTTTTGTCGGTATCTTTCTTGTTACTCTCGGAATAATCGCATTTTCTGTAGGTCTGATAGTATCTGCATATAAAAGGAAGTTTGACCCTGTCCTTAACATAGGTTTACTCAGTTTCTTCGTGGGAATCTGGTCTCTCTGCTATGATAATCTTCTCCAGCTTTTCAGCGATAACAGTCAGTTTACCACCTTATTGGAATACTATGCACTTTATTCTGCCATAATACCCGCGCTCTCCCTTATACGCTTCTTTCTCCTTAATAAAGACAGCAGTAAGGGCAGCAGACGTGAAATGAACTGTCTGCTTTTAATGTCCATAGCCTTTCTGCTTGTTACCATTTTCCTTTGTACAAACGGTATAATCCATGTACCCTCTATGCTCCCTTACTTCCATGTCATGGTCGTTATCATGATGACAGTAATATTCTTCTCTATGCGTAGAACGCGAAAGAGCAGACATATAGACAAAACCATAATGCAGTTCGGTATGATAGAATTATGCGTTATCGTAATGGCTGACCTGATCCGCTTTAACATCCAGAAATATCTCTTTGCAAATGATGCCAGCCTTGGTGTTCCCCTTACACCTTATGGAACTCTGATATTTATAATCATCCTTTTCTCAGGCTATATCATACGTTCTTATACGGATATGTCACAGCAGATTGCTGCAAAGACCGAGAAGGAAGTCCTTCTCCGGATGGCTTACAATGATCGTCTGACAGGTCTTTTCAACAGGGCTATGGCAGAGGAGATAATCGAAGGTCTTAACAGTGACGAAAATAATTACTGCCTGATCTCCATTGACCTGAATGGTCTGAAAAAGATAAATGATACATACGGACACCAGAAAGGCGACCTGCTGATCACTGAATTTTCCAAAATACTTAAAGAGAGTTTTGATGCAGTAGGCAACTCTTTCCGGATGGGCGGAGACGAATTTATGGTACTCGTTTATGAAGAAAACTGGTCTGAACTCGATAGTGCCATAGAAAAAATGAAAAAACTTTCCGAAGAAAGATCCATCCGGTTTGATATTCCTATATTCGCTTCTTACGGTATCGCCAAAAACACAGAGGAAAACTTAAATAATTCTGAAGAAGTCTATAAACTCGCCGACAGCCGTATGTACGAGATGAAAGCAGAAACAAAAAAATAATATTACTTGCGTAAATTGCTTTTTATGTTAAGATGTTTTAAGAGAAAAAAGTTATAACATAGAAGGAAAGATTTATGGAAAATAAAAAATACGGCAAATCTGTCGGAGATGTACTGAAGATCAAAAGCGACTTTTTTGAGAAGAATCAGGCAATGCTGGAGATGAGTGAGAAGCAGGCTGATGCACTCCTTATACAGCCTAGGCGTACAGAATGCAAAATATGCCATTCACCTCTCGAGGGCGACCCCCTTTATACCAGCCAGAGAATGAGCTATCATCTCTGTCCCGTATGCGGTCACCTTAACAGTGATTATGAAGATACATCGGACTTTGCGGACAGGGTTTACCTCGTTGACCGCTATGAGCTCAACTATTCCGAGGAAGACCGCGCAGCATACGAAAACCGCATGAAGAGCATTTATATTCCGAAGGCTGAATTCCTGCTTGAAGCACTTTCTGCCGAAGGTATAAATAAAGAAGACATTCATCTTCTTGACGATGGTGCAGGTTCCGGATATTTTGTAAGTGCAATGAAGCATATCGGATGTGACGCTTCAGGCATCGAGATCTCACCTTCACAGGTTGAATTTGCCAACAAGATGGCAGGCGAAAATATCCTCAGAAGTGTTGAAAGCGAGGAAGCAACCAGAATAATTGCCAAAACGGAAGCAAATGTCGTTTCTTTTATAGGTGTGCTTGAGCATATAATCAATCTTGATGAAATACTTACAGCAATTAAGTACAACAAAAACATCAGATACATTTACTTCTCAGTTCCGATGTTTTCCATGAGCTGTGTTTTCGAGGCTGCTCACCAGAACTGCTACAACCGTCATGCAGGCGGAACCCATACCCACCTTTTCTCGGACAGTTCCATTGAATACATGCTTAATGGAATGGGCTTTGAAGCAGACAAAAGCTGGAAATTCGGTTCAGATATCATGGATCTCTACAGAATGCTTTCCGTATGCCTCGACCAGAACGGCAACGGTGCCCTGAAGGATTATTTCGCGCCGAAATTTAAGAATATGATCGATGACCTGCAGCTTGTGGTGGATAAGAACGAATTCGCTTCCGAAATCCACATGCTTGCACGCCGAAAGAGTGAATGATGAAAGCTCGCATAAGAGAAAAACTCAATAAGATTTTTACCGGTCGGGAGGGCTTCTGGCCGGTATTTTTCGTGACGATATTTTTTGCCTGTCTGCCTCTTTTCACAGTCAACTGCATAAACGGACACGACGTTATCTATCATCTTCTCCGTATAGAGGCCCTAAAAACAGGAATATCCGAGGGACTGCCTTTTCTCAGGATAAATATGCTCTTTCTGGGAGGCGAAGGTTACGCCAGTTCGCTCTTCTATCCCGATACCCTGCTCTATATTCCTGCACTTCTTCGTGTCGCAGGCGTAAGCATAAACGCTTCTTACCACATTTTTGTTGCTCTTACGCTGATTCTTGGCTTCCTTACAAGCTATTTCAGCATGAAGTTAATCTCACACGACCGTTATTCAGCCATGACAACTGCGATAATCTTCACTCTTGCGCAGTATCATTTAGCTGATATTTATACGAGAAGTGCTGTCGGCGAATTCACTGCCTTGATATTTATCCCATTAGTGATTGCGGGACTCTGGAACTTTGCTTATGAAGACATGAACCGTCCCTATCTTCTGGCAGTCGGAATGACTGGAGTTATACTCTGCCATACTTTATCTACTCTTTTCTGTCTGGGGCTCTGCTTTGTTTTCCTTCTGATCAGTATTAAAAAGATCATAAAAACACCGATGCTTTTCCTGAAGCTTTTACTGACAGGTATCGTATCTCTTGCACTCACTGCATTCTACTGGCTTCCGATGCTTGAGCAGATGAGTTCGGCTTCATTTAAGTATACCAAGGTTTCTTTTGACTTAAATTATGAAAAGCTCCTTTTGACGGATGTTTTCAAAAACAACTACTCTGCAATGGGTATCGCGGTATTTCTGCCTCTGCTTTTAGCTTTCTTTATAAAGCATAAAGGCAGACTTATGATTTTTGCGGATATCAATCTTATACTGGGAATTCTCTTTACGCTCTCAGCAACAGGTTTTTTCCCATGGAAAAGGTTTGCATCTCATCTTACATTTATACAGTTCCCGTGGCGGCTTTTTATAATAGCGTTCCCGCTGCTGGCATTTTCAGCCGGAATATATATAAAAGAGTTTGCTGATGAATACCGGTCGGGAAATGCCTTAATGCAGAAATCCGGGATCATCGCGGTTCTTGCTCTTATGATAGTTTCAGCCGTTGGAAATTACTCCGTTAACGAGGAAGGTTATTACTCTTATTCTGATGATTATTTCAGCCATGCACCCTATACCGCTGAAATCATTGGCGGAGAATGGCTTCCGACCACTGTCGGCAACAGACTCAAACTTGTCTATGATGCTGATGAGGCGTATACTGTGAACGGTGACGGTATAAAAGTGAGCCGCGACCGCAACAGTCTGAGCGTTGATCTGTCCGGTTACAAGGGAGAGTATATCGATGTGCCTTTTGTCTATTATAAAGGTTATGAGGCAGCAGATGAAAACGGCAATTTCTTAAAGCTTGACGGAAGCGGTGAAAACGGACGCATCAGGGTTTATCTTGACGGCGCTGCCAATATAAGAGTATTCTATACCGGAACAGTTATTCAGCAGATCGCGGATATCTTATCCATTGTTGCATGGGTTACAGGCGCCGCTCTTGCTGCATACAAACGCAGAAAATCCGCTATCTTAGAGAGAGGTGATTAAATTGAAGATTACAGTACTTGCAGGAGGAACCTCGACAGAGAGAGACGTTTCCTTCGTTTCAGGCGCTCAGGTTTACAGAGCATTAAAGAAAAAAGGTCATGATGTTATCTTACTTGATGTATTCATGGGATACGACGGAGAAGATGCCAAAGACTCAGAAGCACTTTTCAAGTCAGATCGTGACTGGGCAGCAGATATAAAGGCTGTTTCAGAGGCAGCTCCAAATATAGAAGAAGTAAAAAAACTCAGAGCCGATAAGTCAGACAGCTACTTCGGTCCCAACGTTATCCGAATCTGCCGCGATTCTGATATCGTATTTATGGCACTACACGGTGGTGACGGCGAAAATGGACGCGTACAGGCGGCTCTGACACTTTTCGGCGTTAAATTCACCGGCTCCGGCTATATGGGCTCTGCTCTCGCAATGGATAAGTATTTTACAAAACTTATCTTTGACGCCAAAGGTGTAGCTACTCCGGAATGGGAAGCATATAAAGCAGGCGATAAGGTTCACAAATCTCCTTTCGGTTATCCCGCTGTTGTTAAAACCCATGCCGGCGGTTCATCTGTCGGAGTTTATATCGTAAAATCCCACGATGAATTCAAAGAAGCCATGGATAACGCCTTTAATTACGGTGATGAGGTCATTGTAGAGAGATATATCAAGGGCAGAGAGCTGACCTGCTGTGTTATCGACGGGAAAGCCTACCCGATCGTTGAGATCGCTCCTAAGAGCGGATTTTATGACTATAAGAATAAATATCAGGCCGGAAGCACCGTTGAGACCTGTCCTGCCCAGATTCCCGACGATCTCACCGCAAAAGTTCAGGAGACAGCAGTTAATGCTTATAAGGCTCTCGGGCTTGAAAGTTATGCAAGAATGGATTTCATCGCTGCAGCCGATGGTAATGTTTACTGCCTTGAGGCAAATACCCTTCCGGGAATGACTCCCACAAGCCTTGTTCCTCAGGAAGCAGCTGCCGTAGGTATGAATTTCGAAGATCTCTGTCAGCATCTTATCGATGTTTCAATGAGAAAGTACAAGTGAGGTAAATCTTGAGTAAGATTACTTTTGAAAAACCGGGAAATTTTATCTATCCGGTTCCTGCAGTGCTGGTAAGCTGCGCTGATAAAGAAGGAAATAAGAACATCATCACTATTGCCTGGACCGGAACGATCTGTTCCGATCCGCCGATGGCATATATTTCCGTCAGAAAAGAACGTCATTCCTATGATATGATAAAAGAGACCGGCGAATTTGTCATAAATCTGCCCAGCGAGGAACTTGTCCGGGCAGTCGACTATTGCGGATGCACTTCCGGACTTAAGGTTGATAAGTTCAAAAAGATGAATCTTACTGCCGGAAAGTCCTCAAAGATCTCCGCACCATCAATAGAAGAGGCTCCGGTCAGTATAGAATGCAAAGTTACCAAGATCGTTCCCCTCGGTACACATGATATGTTCATGGCTGAAGTTCTTGCGATCAATGTAGATGAGAAATATATCGACGAAAAAGGCTCCTTCCACATGGACGACGTTAAACTCCTTGCCTATTCCCACGGTGAGTATTATTCACTTGGAAAAAAGCTTGGAAAATTCGGCTGGTCAGTCAAAAAGAAGAAGAAAAATACAAAGAAAAAGTAAAGTAAAGTAAAAAAAGAAAACCCCTTAAGCCATCAGACTTAAGGGGCTTTTTCTTATTCAGAAATTACTCAGCTTTGATAGCACCTGTAGGGCATCCAGCCTCGCAAGCACCACAATCGATGCATGTATCAGCATCAACAACATACTTTCCATCACCGGCAGAGATAGCGCCTACAGGACAAGTAGACTCGCATGCTCCACAAGATACGCAATCATCACTAATTACATGAGCCATTTTAATTTCCTCCTAAATCATAAACTTAGTTTACTGAGCCAATCAGTCCTTTAATTGTAATATACTTAGCCATTTTTTTCAAGAGACTATTTGATAATTTTTTATCAAAATGTATACATAATTACTCCGGCAGATACCTTTTGTAAATGGCTACGTGGTCGTAAATACAGCGCCATGCGCTTGATGAGCCTCCGGTTGCGCATATATAGCCGTTTCCTGCGGCATCTTCGGCATAGCTGACCGCACAGTTCTTTGACTGAACCACAAAACCGGTTTTAGCAGCAACCACCGTTCCTCCGCTGTCTTTATCCTCTATACGGCGCAGGAACCAGTTTGACAGTTCTATTCCCTCAGGATGCTCCGGCGTCGAGGATGTCGTGTATATATGTGTCGAGAGCACCTGACGGCAATAATCATTCTGCATCGCCGCATACATTATCCTTGCCATATCGTAGGTCGTACAGTGATGATTCTCATCATAAAGACCGATACTGTTTGTAAAATGGGCATTTTCCGAACATCCCAGCTCCTTCATCTTTGCATTCATCATATCTGCAAAGCCTTCCATCGAGCCTCCTGCATAAATGGCAAGAGCATAAGCCGCATCACCGCCCGAGGGAAGTATCGCCCCATAAAACAGGTCGTTCATGGTCACATTTTCGCTGACAGAGAATCCGACATTACTGCATTCATGAACATAACTGTAATTCTCGATCTCCTGCGTTATCTCAAATTTATCGTCAGCGCTGTCTCCGCGCTCCTCCATTGTCTCTGCTGCGACAAGTATAGTAAGCACTTTCGTCATGGATGCGGGATTTATCGTCGAATTATAGTCTCTTCCGGCAACAATCCTGTTTGCGGAAATATCGACAAGCACCGCATGTTCACTGACAACCTCACCCGGAACCGCACCTGTTCCCGAATCTGCCGAAGCATTAAGTATAGGAACCGGTTTTTCCTCCGGAGGGGCATTCTCCGATACAGCCTCATCAGCAGAAACACTGTCTGCCGATACCGATGAATCCTCAGTGGATACTTCTTCGGAAGCCAGCGTTTCCGTCTTATCCGACGAATGGAATATGAGTCCTCCAAGAGCCGTCACACCCTTTACGAGCAATGCTATCAGCAGGATACATATTATCGCAAAGGGTACCCATCTCGTCAGTATTATCTTTATCTTTCTTTTGCGCCGACGTATCCTCCGCCTTTCCTCTCTCCGGCGTTTACGTCTCTCCTCGCGTTCTTCGTTCCCCTCACCGTCATTGTAATAATTATCAGCCATAAATATATACTCTCACTCTAATAAAATGCTATATTCATATCCACATCGCCGCTTATTCCGTCTACCTTACCGGTGGAACTGTACTGCCAGACTCTGAACTGATAAGGAAAATACGGAGTTATACTGTCTTCGGAGATGTAACCCGCAAACCATTTCTGTATTCCCTCGATCTTCTCCATATTAAGAAGCATGGCAAATGTCTTGATATTGCCGTAGATCATAGGTGTATATCCGGCTTCGGAGATCGTATTGCAGAACTCCAGAACATTTGCTGTATACTGGTCGCTTCCAAGGTCTTTTGTCCTTGGTACCGAATCCACTCCCTCAACCTTTTCCACGTCTATTGCAATGGGACAGCTTATGCTGAGCTGACTTACGGAATTCAGCACAAATTCAGCCTCTTCTCTGGCCTCATTCTCGGAAACCGCCTGACTGAAAAAGTAAGTTCCGACTTCTATTCCGTTTGCAGTTGCCCCTTCAACATTCTTTACGAAATTATCATCGGCAACGATCTCGCCTGAACCATAGCCCCTGATACCGCATCTTATAAATGCAAATTTCACTCCGGATGCAGCAACTTTTTCCCAGTCAATGTCACCGTTATGTTTTGATATGTCTATTCCTTTTATAGAAGACGTTTGTCCGTCTATCGCGTACACTATCTCATTATTTTCATTACGACTGAAATTGCTGTCCAGATAGTCATTTTTCTCCAGCCCTTCGATTATATCGTAAAAATGAAAGCGTCCCTCGTCGGTCAGGACGATCTCGTCAGGAAACAGGTATTTTAAGACCTGAATGGTGGATGAACCCGACTGAAACATCTCTTTAAGCTTCGCCCTGAACTTAGCGCCTGTCGAGGTTTCCCTCAGGTATTTGTTATCCGCCTCCAGCTCGGCATTTTCTTTCTTCAGCGCAAGTACGTTATGCGAAACGGTTTCAAGCACCTGATCCGTTTCAGCTATCTTTTTCTCGTTTTTATTCTTTATATCTGCAAGGAAAAGCGACACCAGAAGCAGTAAAACCGATGCAAAAGTTATCAGCACAGAATATACTGCAAGTGCCGCTCCTCTCCTTTTTCTTCTATGTTCTCTCATAAAAACATTATAGCATTATAGGCAGTGTTTTCCAACAAAAAATGAACTGACTGGCAGCCATTTTCTTGACCTATTATAAGCAGATTTACTTCTTCAAAAGTTGATTGATTGTTGGATTGTTGGGATATTAGTACAATTTACAT
>CAJORC010000024.1 GCA_905236615.1 uncultured Lachnospiraceae bacterium | reverse complement strand
GGATTTGCCCCATTGCCGTAGGCAATCTTAAAATGGGCAAATCCCGTAACTGTGAGCACCTGCAAGGTGTGAACAGTTACAACATGTTTACTGATCGCGGCCCTTCTAAAAACGATGAATGACGTAGGTATTGGATACTTATAAAACGCAGTAAGGTAAGCTTAAAATTGTATAGCGCGCAACTTGTTTTTATAAGCGAACAATCCTCTTAAAATGTATGCAAACAGGTAGATAATTCATTTATTATGCACTTTATATAGTTTTTACGAACGTTTTTTATGGTATTTGACGATACATCTTTTGGATTTAGAAAAAATTAAGAATAATAATCATAAAAACGGTCAATCGTTCATAAAAACCTATTGAAATAATCTTAAAATGATTTACAATCAAGTTGGATGGAAAAATCAAAATCATGAATACAAATTAAAAACTTCATCGATTCTGATGTGCAAATTGCACTAAAAGAATCCTGCTTAATTTGTTTTCTTGTAAAACTACACTATTAATTATATGTTTTTTCTTTTAGGAGGTATCTAAATGAGCAAAGTCAGTGAGATGACTCGTGAGTCCTGGATCAAGAGCACATTCCCTGAATGGGGAACATGGCTTAATGAGGAGATCGAGAACGAAGAGGTTAAGCCCGGAACAGTAGCTATGTGGTGGCTCGGCTGCACAGGCACATGGTTCAAGACTCCCGGCGGCGCAAACATTACCATTGACCTCTGGGCAGGCAACGGTAAGCGCACCCACGGCGACGGAAAGATGAAAGTCGGACATCAGATGGCAAACATGGCAGGTGTAAGAAATATGCAGCCTAATTTAAGAGCAGTTCCGTTTGTTATCGATCCCTTCGCTGTAAAGCATGTTGATGCTGTTCTCGCAACACATTATCATCAGGATCACATGAGCGCTGAATTTGCTGCTCACGTTATCCAGACAGGAATGACAACAACAGATGAGAGCGGAAAAGAGATTCCCGTTCCTTTCATCGGACCTAAGAAGTCAGTTGAGACATGGGTTAACTGGGGCGTTCCGGAAGACAGATGCATCACTGTTAAGCCCGGCGATGTTGTAAAGATCAAGGATCTTGAGATCGTTGCACTTGATTCTTTCGACAGAACATGTATCGTTACCACGGATTCAACCGGAGCCGATCGTGAGGATCTTGCAGGAAAGTGCCCGACAGATATGGATGAGAAGGCAGTTAACTATCTTGTAAAGACTCCCGGCGGAAACATTTACCACAGCGGTGATTCACACTACTCAATTTACTTTGCTAAGCATGGTAAAGATTATGATATCGATGTTGCACTCGGTTCATTCGGTGAGAACCCTGTAGGTATCCAGGATAAGATGACTTCTATCGATATCCTTCGTATGGCTGAAGCTTTACAGTGTAAAGTTGTTATCCCCGTTCATTATGATGTATGGACAAACTTCATGGCTGACGTAAATGAGATCAAGGTTCTCTATGAAATGAAGAAAGACCGTCTTGATTACAAGTTCCATCCTTTCTTCTGGGAAGTAGGCGGAAAGTACGTTTATCCTACAGATAAGGATAAGAAGGCTTATCATCACGACAGAGGCTTCCATGACTGCTTCGAGTATGAGCCCAATGTACCTTACAGATCAGTACTCTGATCGGATTTAGAGAAGAATTAAAAGGAAGGATTAGTTTTTAACCATGGCGATTTTACAGAACTTTATTGACAGAAAACAGTATGTATTTGCTGATGAGGCTGCTGACTGGAATACAGCGATCCATATGGCATGTAAACCGATCATTGCTGACGGAACCGTTTCGGAAGCATATCCGGATGAAATAGTAAGATGCGTTGAGAAATACGGTCCCTATATCGTACTGATACCGGGCGTTGCAATGCCTCACTCACAGGAAGGCGGAGATATGGTCCACAAGACCACGATCTCTTTCATGAAACTTCAGAAGCCGGTTGTTTTCGATTCTGATGATGAAGACAGCTATGCAGACCTTTTCTTTACACTTGCATCCTGCAATCCCGAAGAGCACTTAAAGGAGATGTCCGAGCTCTCGGAGATGCTGCAGAATGAGGAGCTCGTAGATGAGCTCCACGGAATAAAGGATCTGGAGGATTTTCAGAAACTTGCCGACAAGTACAAGATCTGAATCAGTTATACCCGTTAGCGGTATAAGGTTGATAGATTTAACACGCAGTGGAAGTTCAATAAACAAGATTTTAATCGGGAGGTAACTAATGATACTCATGCAATTTTGGACGTTCTTCTCGTCCAACATTTTCCAGAAACCACAGTACATGATCGGTCTCATCGTTCTGATCGGATATCTGCTTTTGAGAAAACCGTGGTATGATGTTATCGGCGGTACGATCAAGGCAATTGTCGGATATCTTATCCTTTCTGCAGGTTCCGGCGGAATGATCAATACACTTAAGCCTATACTTTACGGACTCGGCGGACGTTTCAACTTAAATGCCATAATCATCGACCCCTACAATGGACAGAATGCCGTTCAG